>JAURYA010000068.1 GCA_030654155.1 Sulfurimonas sp.
TGTTGCATCTGTTGCTATTTGGTATGTGCAGTATCAGGTATTAGGTCTATATATTAAACATTAATCTTAATTATTGTATCCTTTCATCATCGAAAGGGTACGCCCTCTTAAAGCCATTTTTGGCACTTCAAAACACTCTTATTAAAGGCATTTAAATGACAAATGTTAGCATCATAGTTTTAGATTTTGGCTCTCAATATACCCAGCTTATTGCTCGTCGTCTTCGTGAAGATAAAATCTATTGTGAAATTCTTCCTTACCACACAAAAGTAGAAGATATTAAATCAAAAAATCCAAAAGGAATTATTCTTAGCGGCGGACCATCTTCTGTTTATAATAAAGATGCGTATGTTGTAGATCAAGGCGTTTATCAAATGGGAATCCCTGTTCTTGGTATCTGCTATGGTATGCAAAGAATAGCGGTAGATTTTGGCGGTAGCGTGGTTCGTTCGTCTCATCATGAGTATGGCAAAGCTGAACTTAAAATCAAAAATGTCGGTGAGAACTGCTCGCCGCTTCTAAAAGATTGCGATGATGACAGGGTTGTTTGGATGAGTCATAGCGATAAAGTTGATGTTCTACCAGAGGGGTTTACGCCTATTGCAACATCGGCAAATTCTCCTTATGCGGCGATAGCAAATGAAGAGAAGCGTGTCTATGCAATGCAGTATCATCCGGAAGTTCAGCACTCGGAAGAGGGTTATTTGATGCTTCGCAACTTTGCAAGAAATATTTGCGGAGTAACAGAGAAGTGGAAAATGGAACACTTTTTAAAAGAGCAGATTAAGGGTATCCGTGAAAAAGTAGGAAGCGGAAAAGTCCTTTGCGGACTAAGCGGCGGAGTTGACAGTTCTGTTGTTGCCGCTATGCTTTATGAGGCTATCGGTGAGCAGCTAGTTCCTGTTTTTGTAGATAACGGGCTTTTGCGCAAAGGCGAGAGGGAGCAGGTTGAAGAGGTTTTTAAAATCAATCTAAAAGTGCCTTTGGTTGTTGTAGATGCCAGAGAAAACTTTTTAAGCAAACTTGCGGGTGTAAAAGACCCTGAAACAAAAAGAAAGATTATCGGCCACACATTTATAGAAGAGTTTGAAAAAGAGGCTAAAAAACACGACGGCATTAAGTTTTTAGCACAAGGAACACTCTATCCGGATGTTATAGAATCTGTTTCAGTTAATGGTCCGTCAGAGGTTATAAAATCTCACCACAACGTTGGCGGTCTGCCTGATTGGATGGATTTTCAACTAATAGAGCCTCTTCGTGAGCTTTTCAAAGATGAAGTTCGCAAAATCGGTTTAGAGCTTGGTCTTCCGGAATCTATGATAAACCGTCATCCTTTCCCTGGACCGGGTTTAGCGATTAGAATTATGGGTGATGTAAATGAAGCTGATTTGACTTTACTTAGAGAAGCTGATGTTATTTTGCTGGATGAGTTAAAAGCAAGCGGATATTATGCAAAAACTTGGCAGGCATTTGTAGTTTTATTAAATGTAAAATCGGTCGGCGTTATGGGCGATAACCGTACTTATGACAATACTGTTTGTGTCAGAGTCGTTGAAGCGGTTGATGGAATGACGGCAACATTTGCTCACCTTCCACATGATTTATTAGAGAGAATAAGCAGAAGAATTATAAATGAGGTAGATGGTATTAACCGCGTAGTTTATGACATTTCATCTAAACCTCCAGCTACAATCGAGTGGGAATAAAATTAGTACATGTCAAAAAAAATTTATCTTTTTGCCACATCAAAAAGCGAGCATGCTATTAATGTAAAATCTCTGGATGTCAGATGTTTAAAACCAGATATAGATTTTACAAAATATGACTACCTGATTATCACATCCAAGCAGACTGTAAAAGCGTTGGAACAGTACGATAAAAAAGATTTTATAGATATTCCTGCGCTTTGCGTATCTGTTAAAACGGCAAATCTATACTATGAATTTGGCGGTAAAATTTTGGCAATCGGGGATGGATACGGCGATAATCTTATTAAAAATATAAAAGAGTATCCAAAAGAGACGAAGTGGCTCTATCTTAGAGCAGAACTTATAGCTTCTGATTTTGTACAAAAAAGCCGAGATGACGGATATATTATAGATGAAAAAATTCTTTATGTAAGCGAGTGCTCTAAAGAGCTTTTAGATATCAGGGTAACTGATGATTCTACACTTATTTTCACTTCGCCCTCATCAATAGAGTGCTTTTTGAAAAATAATTCCATACATCCCGATGCAAAAGTTATAGTAATAGGTAAGACAACGGCCAATTATTTGCCGCAAGGAACAGAGTATATAGTTAGCCAAAATACGTCGATAGAGAGCTGTGTAGAGTTGGCGTTAAATATAAAATAGTTTTTTATAAAAGAAAATCAAGAATTATTTTGTATAATAGTACTAGTAGTCTGGGTAGTTCGACATATCGCGTGATGAGGGTTCTACATTTTCAAATTGCGAACTAGTAGGGTTTTCGTGTGTCGGTGTTATCGTTTGAGATATGTTAACTCTGTCGAGATAATGCCGCCGATAGAGAACTCTCTCTTCGCCCAAATACGGCTTTCTAGAACCAAGCCAAATGCGAGACGGCTATCCGGGCTATTTTTACAAAGATACTTATTTAGTACATTTAGATGTTTTAAATAGATATTTTTTAACTTATTTATGGAGTTTTGATGAAAATTTTAATATTAGGAAACGGCGGTAGAGAATACTCGATTGCCCGTGCAATTTTAAACGAGGAAGAGGCTCATGAACTCTTCTTTATGCCTGGAAACGGCGCAACTTCCTCTCTTGGAACGAATCTAAATATTAAAGATTATAGTGAATTAGCAGAGTTTGCTAAGAATAATGGCATTGAGTTGACTATTGTTGGACCTGAGGGCCCGCTTGTTGATGGTGTAGTCAATATATTTAAATCTCACGGACTTACTATTTTTGGACCAAGCAAAGAGGCTGCAAGGCTTGAAGGCTCAAAAGTATATATGAAAAATTTTCTGGCAAAGTATAATATCCCGACCGCACGCTACATAGAGACCTCTTCAATAGAAGATGCGTTTAAATTTGCGGACAAACTTACTACTCCAATTGTTGTAAAAGCGGACGGTCTTTGCGGTGGCAAAGGTGTTATCATTGCCCAAACGCATGATGAAGCTAAAATTGCAATCTCTGAAATGTTAAGCGGAAAAAGCTTTGGCGATGCTGGGCTAAGTGTTATCGTAGAGGAGTTTTTGGATGGCTATGAGCTCTCAATGTTCGCTGTTTGTGATGGAGATGATTATATTTTACTTCCAGCAGCTCAAGACCATAAAAGACTTCTAGACAATGATCAAGGACCAAATACAGGTGGAATGGGCGCATACGCTCCGACTCCGCTTGTAGATTATGAGCTTTATCAAAAGGTAAGAGAGAGAATTATTCGTCCAACATTAGACGGTATGAAAAAAGAGGGCGCTCCTTTTGAGGGAGTTCTTTTTATAGGAGTCATGGTTGTTAACGGCGAGCCTATTACGCTGGAGTTTAATGTTCGTTTTGGAGACCCGGAGTGCGAGATACTTATGCCGTTAATGACTTCAAGCGTAAGTGATATGTTTTATAAAGCCGCTACGAAGAGACTTGGTGAAATAAAAGTTGAATTTTCTAAAGAGTTTGCGGTAGGCGTGGTTATGGCAAGCGCAGATTATCCATATAAAAGTTCGACGCCCTCAGAGATAATAGTAGATAATGTACATCATGAAGAGATAGAAAAATATACGCATATATCATACGCCGGAGTTAGTATGATTGATGGCAAACTCTATGCGGATGGCGGCAGAGTTTTGGTTTGTGTCGGCATTGGAAGCACGATAAAAGAGGCAAGAGACAGAGCATATATGAGATGCGGGCAGGTGCATTTTGCAGGCAAAAAACTTCGTACCGATATAGCTTACCAAGCGCTCTAAGAAGATATGAAGTGAACGAAGAGATTCAAGACATCCTCAATCGTGAGGGAATGAGTTTAGCGCCAATTAAAAAGAGAGCAGCGGCATTTTTTATAGATGAGATGCTGCTCTCACTTTTGCTTATTATTGCTTTGTCGGACTCATTTTTTGAAGCTAAAACAGTTGAAGAGATGATTATTCTAACAAATACGTTTGTTCTGGAGTATATGGCTATGAAGATTTTTTATCAAGCTTTTTTTGTTATGCAGTATGGCGCGACACTGGGCAAGCTTATTATAAAAATAAGGGTTGTAGATATTAAAACTCTTCAAACCCCAAATGTTATTGTTGCACTAAATCGCGCGATTGTTCGAGTGGTAAGTGAGATGCTTTTTTATCTTGGATTTTTATGGGGTGCTATGGATCCATCTCGACAAACTTGGCATGACAAAAGTGCTAAAACTTTGGTTGTAAATGTTTAAGTTTTTTATATTTTTAATGATATCCATTACACATCTAATTGGTGATGATATTAATGATAAAGTTGAAGTTTATGCAACAACGATAGAGACAAAAGATAATGTTGTTACAGCCGGTGGAGAGGTTGTTGTAGTATATCAGGATTACCATTTAAGTGCCAAAAGAGCAATTTATGACAGAAATAGCGGTGAATTAGAGCTGTTTGGAAATATTCGAGCAAGCCAAGGCGAAAATATTAAACTACTCGGAGAGTATGCAAAACTAAACATTGCCCAAAAAGAGAGAACATTTAAACCTTTCTACATGTTAGAAAAAACATCCGATGTTTGGCTTAGCGGTGCCAACTCTTATGCAAAAGATATAGAAGTAGAGGTAGAGTCAGGGGTAATGAGCGGATGTGACCCTAATAACCCGCTTTGGAAGATAGAATTTACATCATCAGAATATAATACGGATACGATGTGGTTAAATCTCTACAATGCCAGAATTTATTTGTATGACATCCCAGTTTTTTACACTCCATACTTTGGATACTCTCTTGATACGACAAGAAGAACAGGGGTTTTGCCTCCAATGGTCGGATTTTCGGATAAAGAGGGTTTTTACTACGAGCAGGCACTCTATATCGCCGAGCAAAACTGGTGGGATTTGGAGCTTAAGCCTCAAATAAGAACAAACCGCGGCTCCGGATTGTATTCCACTTTTAGATTTGTAGACAGTAAGGTTTCAAAAGGCTCTTTGACTGCAGGTTATTTTAAAGAGAAACAAGAGTACTTTGATGAGAGCGATTTAGCAAATAAAAAACATTACGGTTTTAATTTTTTATATGACAACGGCGATGTTATAAATCAGTGGTTTGGCACAAGCTTTAAGGGGCAATCCGGCCTTTATATGGATATAGTCAATATGAACGACGTAGACTATATAAACCTCTCCACAAACGACACGACTCAAAATGTGACGACAACGCAGCTGCTCTCAAGAATAAATCTTTTTTACAATACTGATAACAACTACTTTGGAACATATTTTAAGCACTATAAAAATTTAACCCTAGACAGCAATGAAAAAACTCTTCAAAATCTTCCGGCACTTCATTATCACAAATATTTAGAGACGCTGTTGGATGAGCATTTTTTATACAGCCTTGATGTACAGAGTAATAATTACTACAGAAGTCTTGGCAAGAGTGCTACTCAAACAGATATAAACATTCCATTAACGCTTCAGACATCGCTTTTTGATGAACATTTGAATGTTTCGTATAAATCGTACATAAATGCACAACATACAAGCTTCAAAGGAAATGAAGAGATACCGACAACAAATGAGTATAGTGACGGCTTTTTCGCAAGAAATTATCACTCATTAACGGCGTCAACGCAGCTTACACGTGCTTTTGACGAAGTCACGCATGTAGTTGATTTCGGTGTAGAGTATCAGTTGGGCGGCTCTGATATGGAAGATGGGTATTATGATGAACAAAAAGATTACTGCTCAATAAAAGAGAACAAGACGCAGCCAATCTGTGAATTTTATAATATTACAGATATCGAGGAGAGTCTGCAGCTCTATTTCTCGCACTATCTATATGATATTTCCGGAAAGCAGATAATTTATCATAGAGTTGCTCAGGGGATATCTTATGAAGATATTGGAGGCGGAGCCGGAGAGCTTGAGAATGAACTTGATTATCAGATAACCGACAATCTGAATTTTTACAATAATATGTTTTATAACTATGACGAGAGCAGTTTTTCTAAAAATTTCAATAAAATAATGTATGTAAGCAGCAGTTTTGACATCGGGCTCTCTCACATGTATAAAAATAGTTTTATACCGGATTCTGGAAATATTTTGCAACATACAAGTTATTTAACTTCAAGTATAAGCTACAAGTACGATAAACACTACTCTTACACCTATAAGCATGACTACGATTTAGAGAGAAGTGAAAAGAAAGGGTTTGAGGTTGGCTTTTTATATCAAAAAAGATGCTGGGATTTTGGGCTTAGATATGTTGAAAATAACAGACCTATCCTAAATCTAAGCGGTGTTTCTGATTCAATATATGACAGATATATTTACATTATTGTAAGACTTAAACCTATTATGTCGCCGCAGGGCAAAGGAACAGGTTTTTCATATAGACTTCCTGATAAATCGGAGACAAATTAAGGCTATGACAAAATATAAAAATATTTTAAAAAATCGTGAAGATGCGGCGAAAAGGCTTCTTGATGTCATACCTATGCAAAAATTTAAAGATGAAAATTGGAAGCTGGTTGCTGTCTCAAGAGGCGGTTTGGAGCTTGCGTACCATATAAGAGGAAAACATAAAAACAGCATTGATATTCTCTTTTCAGAAGCGATAATGGCTCCAAACAATCACGAGTGTGAAATAGCCAGAGTTTGCGAAGGAGAAGAGATAGTAATTAACGAAAATCTGGTTTCAAGCTTTGGAATAAAGTATGACTATATTTACGGCGAAGCGCATAGAAAACATGAAGAGAAGATACTTAGTTATATATATCAATATAGAAAGGGGCGTCCTTTTACCTCAATGTACAATCAGATAGTTTTGTTAGTCGATGAGGGAACAGAAACAGGACTAAAATTTGTAACCGCACTAAAAGCAATCTTGGCAATGAAACCAAAAGCAATTTATATTGCCTCTCCGGTTATTCCGAGTGATGTTTTGGAGTTTTTAGAGCCATTTGCAGATGATCTGTTTTTTCTTTACAAAATAGATGATTATGTTGAGACATCGCTATATTACGAAGAGTTTGCTAAGATAGATGAAGAGAGAATAGAAAAAATACTAGGAGAAAAAAGTGAAATATAACGTTAAAGTAGATTTAAAAAACAGAAGTGAAGAGTACTCATTTACGGAGGTTGCAAAACAGGCAAACGGGTCGGCTTGGTTAAAAAGCGGTGATACGGTTATTTTAGCAACAGTTGTTATAGATGAGACAGAGATAGTAAAAGATGATTTTCTCCCATTAACAGTTCAGTATATTGAAAAATCATATGCAGCAGGCAAAATTCCCGGTGGATTTTTTAAGCGCGAAACAAAGCCAAGCGACTTTGAAACTCTGACATCTCGCATAGTTGACCGCTCACTTCGTCCTCTGTTTCCAAAAGGATTTGGATACCCGACTCAGATAACGATTATGACATTTAGTGTTGACAAAGAGTCAGATCTTCAGGTTTTAGCACTAAATGCAGCTTCAGCGGCACTATTTGTAAGCAATATTGATATCAACACGTCGGTATCAGCGGTAAGAGCTGCGAAAATAGACGGAGAGTTGGTTTTAAATCCGACTTTATCAGAGCTTAACCGTTCTACACTGGACCTATATCTCTCTGGAACAAAAGATGATCTTCTTATGATTGAGATGAGAAGCATGGGCGGAGAAAAAATAGACAGCAGTCTGAGTATTGATCCGTTAATGGACCCTACACTTAGCGCCCCTATTATAACAACTCATGTTTCAAATGCTGTCGGTGAGGACGAGCTGATAACTATTTTTGAAAAAACAGAGCAGCTTCTTTTTCTTAGCAATGCCAAGTATGAAGAGGCGTTTAAGGCATTTAAAAAAGAGACGATAGAGATAGAGTATAAAGCACATCTGCTAAACGAAGAGATGGTTAAATACGTACGCCAAAACCATTTTACTGACATAAAATCTGCAATGAACCAGATGGCAAAATCTGAGCGCTCGACAGCACTTAGAACTCTTAGAAAAAAAATCATTCTTGAGCAAGAAGATTGGAATGAAGTAGAGCTAAAAGATGTAATAGAAAATGTAAAAAAAGAGCAGGTTAGAGCTCAGATTTTAAATGAGAGAGTGCGCGCCGACGGAAGAGCATTAAATGAAGTAAGACCAATATCTATAAGCACAAACGTACTTCCAAGAGCTCACTCGTCATGTCTTTTTACTCGGGGGCAAACTCAGGCATTGGTGGTTCTTACAATGGGCGGACCAAAAGATGCGCAGATGTTTGAAAACCTGACTGACAGCGGAACGCAAAACGAGAATTTTATGGTTCACTATAACTTTCCAGGATTTAGCGTAGGTGAAGCCTCTCCTATTATGGGTACAAAGAGAAGAGAGCTTGGTCACGGTAATTTGGCTAAAAGAGCATTGGAGCCGATAGTTGACCTTAGTGGGCAGACTGTTCGTATTGTTTCTGAAATTTTAGAGTCAAACGGCTCATCTTCAATGGCGACAGTTTGTGGCGGATATATGGCTCTGCGTGCTGCTGATATAGAGACCAGCGATGTTATCGCAGGTATTGCTATGGGTATGGTCAGTGAAGGTAACAAATATGCAATACTTTCAGATATTATGGGGTTAGAAGACCATGACGGGGATATGGATTTTAAAGTAACAGGCTCCAAAGAGGGTATTACTGCTATGCAGATGGATATAAAACTAGGCGGAATCAGCCTAAATGTTTTAAAAGAGGCGCTCTATCAGGCGAAAGAGGGCAGAGCTCACATTATAGATATTATGGTTGAAGCTGAGAAAAATATTGAGTTTAATGACGGCGTCTTGCCAAGTACGGACTTTTTTCATATAGACCCGAGCTTTATCGGAGAGATTATCGGTCAGGCAGGAAAAACTATCCGTGAAATAATTGAGAAGTTTGAAGTGGCTATCGATATTGATAAAAAAGATGGAAAAGTAAAAGTAACAGGAAAGAGCAAAGGCGGTGTCAAATCTGCAAGAGACTATATTGAAGGTATCGTAAACGCTCCAAAAGTTGCAAAAATTGAGTACAAAGTCGGCGATAAATATAAAGGTGTAGTTAAAAAGATAGTTGATTTTGGCGCTTTTATAGAGCTTCCGGATGGAACAGACGGACTTATGCATATCTCTAAAATATCCGACCAAAGAGTAGAAAAAGTAAGCGATGTTTTAAAAGAGGGCGAGGAGATAAATGTTGAGATTTTAGAGTTTAAAGGCAACAAAATTTCTCTAGGTCGCGCATAAACTTTTTACACCATAATATCAGCTCTGCCCAGCAGAGTTGGTTTGTTAAATAAATTTATAAAACTTAAACTATCTTTTAGCACTTCTTATGTATAATCCGCAATCAAATTTTAGTAGGGAAATCTTTGCATTTATGTATAGATTGCTATATTCATTGGAATGTGGTTACGCTAGCCGAAAATTTTTGTAATAATTTTAATGGAGAAACTATGAAAAAAATTCTTTTCTTAATGGTAGCTTTGGCTACTGCTTTGTTAGCTGAAGATGCAGAGGTTGCAAACCAAACTCTTAAAGCTTACTCAATGATCGCTGCTGGTCTTGGACTTGGTCTTGCTGCATTAGGTGGAGCTATCGGTATGGGTCATACTGCTGCTGCAACTATCGCTGGTACAGCTCGTAACCCAGGTTTAGGTGCTAAACTTATGACTACAATGTTCATCGCTCTTGCAATGATCGAAGCACAAGTTATTTATGCACTAGTAATTGCTCTTATAGCACTTTACGCAAACCCATATTTAGGTTAATCAATTTAAATATTAAAACGCCTTAGGGCGTTTTAAACCTCTTTCTTTTCTATATGCGACCGTGGTGGAACGGTAGACACGCTACCTTGAGGTGGTAGTGCTTTCGGGTGTGGGAGTTCAAATCTCCCCGGTCGCACCATTATCTAATTAATAATCGTTATACAATCCTCGCCTTTTGGCACCAAACATAAAAAACTGTACGCCTCATCTCCGATTGTTTTATAGCTGTGAGAAAGACCTGCCGGAATAAGCAGAATATCGCCTGCTTTTGCTTCAACAGTTTCATCCCCGATTTGAACAAGTGCGCGTCCTGAGAGCACATACTGCTCATGTTCGATGCTGTTTGTATGAAGCGGCATATGCCCGCCAGACTCTATTATAAAGTTGCGCATTGCAAAATTTGGAGATTCATCAGGGGATAAAAGCATCTTCATAGATACGCCCTTTCCAGCCTTTTGAGGCATCGCTTCGATAGAATTAATTTGTTTGTGTAGGTACATAATAGCTCCTTATTATAAATTTTTTGGTAGCATATCATAAAAATGTTTTAGAGTTACCCTTATCATTTTGGAGATAATTTATGAAAATTGCAAAAAATATAACTGAACTAATCGGAAACACACCCTTGGTCAGACTAAATAAAGCTTCTGAGCGCTGCGGTGCAAATATCATAGCCAAGTGCGAATTTATGAACCCGACAAGCTCGGTAAAAGATAGAATAGGTTTCAATATGATTCGTCGGGCTATAGAAGCCGGAGATATAGTAGATGGAACAACTATTATAGAACCCACAAGCGGCAATACCGGAATCGCATTGGCAGCCAATTGTGCAGCGTTGAATCTAAAGCTAATTTTAACCATGCCTGAATCTATGAGTATAGAGAGAAGAAAGCTCTTAAAAGCGTTTGGGGCAGAGCTTGTACTAACTCCGGCCGCGCTTGGCATGAGCGGCGCTATTGTCAAAGCAGATGAACTTGGGCGTGAAATTCCAAACTCGATAGTTTTGCAGCAGTTTAAAAACCCATCAAATCCGGAGATTCACATGTTGACAACCGCGCAGGAGATACTGCGTGATACAGATAAAAAGCTTGACGCATTTGTAGCTGCTGTCGGGACCGGCGGTACTTTAAGCGGAACCTCAAAGGTGCTAAAAGAGCAGATAAAAAATATAGCAATATTTGCAGTTGAGCCGTTAAACTCTGCAGTTCTCTCTGGAGAGTGCGCAGGTCCGCACGCCATTCAGGGAATAGGTGCAGGATTTATTCCAGATACTTTAGATATAACGGTTTACGGTGAGGTTATAAAAGTTAGCAATGAAGATGCAATCAACACTGCAAAAATGTTGGCAAGAGAAGAGGGTCTGCTTGTTGGCATATCGGCTGGTGCAAATGTATTTGCAACGATGCAAATTGCCTCAAGAGAGGAGTTTAAAGGTAAAACACTTCTCACTATTCTTTGCGACACTGGAGAAAGATATTTAAGCACAGACCTTTTTAGTGAATAAAACTTTTTTAGAAACCATCAGAGCAGTCGATGGGGAGGTTTTTCATATCTCTTTTCATCAAGAGCGATATGAGAGTGTTTTGAAAAAGTTTGGCGTGCAAGATGTGAAAAATTTAGAACAATTTATAAAGCCTCCAGAAATCGGTCTATATAGATGCCGCTTAACGTATGATTTATCAAAAGCACCGCATAAGATAGATGTGACATATCATGAATACAAAAAAAGAGATATAAGCTCTCTAAGGCTTGTTTATGACGATGAAATAGAGTACGCTTTAAAATCTACGTGTAGAGATAGATTGGATGCCTTGTACGCCCAAAGAGGCAAATGCGATGATGTTTTAATAGTAAAAAACTCTCTACTCACAGATACAACCATAGCAAATATAGCTTTTTACGATTCAAATAGATGGGTCACGCCAGCCTTGCCGCTGCTAAAGGGAACAACCAGAGAGAGGCTGCTGAGGGAGGGCAAAATATTTGAAGCAGATATAGCCGTAAAAGATTTAAAAAAATTTTCTAAAATTGCTCTTATGAATGCTATGGTAGATTTTGATATAATTACGCAAAACACAAAGGATTTTTTTTGCTAGATAATGTGATAGAAGATAAAAATTTTGCAAAAGTAATGCAAAAAAATATACAAAATTTGATAATTTATCTATTTGAAAAAGATGAGCATTTTGGCGTTCTTTGCAAGATAGATCAGATAACATTTGAGCCTCCGCT
>JAURYA010000087.1 GCA_030654155.1 Sulfurimonas sp.
AAACTACGGTTTGGGAGACCCGCAGGAGTATGAAAATATGGTGCAATCGGTTGCAATCGGAGATACGATAGCGCAAAAAAAGCTTCTGCTTCGTCTTGTAGAGATGGGTTATAGTCGCAACGACACCTACTTCGACAGCGGGCAGATAAGAGTAAACGGCGAGAGTTTAGATGTCTATCCGCCCTACTTTGAGCAAGAAGCCATCCGCATAGAGTTTTTTGGGGACGAGATAGAGGCTATCTATACATTTGATATCATCGACAACAAAAAACTTGAAGAGCATAAACAGTTTACCATCTACGCAACCTCGCAGTTTAGCGTAAGTCAAGAGAAGATGGCAGTTGCCATAAAACGCATAGAAGAGGAGCTTGACGAGAGGCTTGCATACTTCCAAAAAGAGGGCAAACTTGTCGAGTATCAGCGCCTTAAACAGAGGGTGGAGTTTGATTTAGAGATGCTTCAAACGACCGGAATGTGTAAAGGGGTAGAAAACTATTCAAGACTGCTTACAAACAAAAAACCGGGAGAAGCTCCATATACTCTGCTCGACTACTTTGCTCTGCACCATAAAGAGTATCTGGTCATTGTAGATGAGTCGCATGTTTCGCTTCCGCAATACCGCGGAATGTACGCGGGAGACAGAGCTAGAAAAGAGGTTTTGGTAGAGTACGGCTTTCGACTTCCAAGTGCTTTGGACAACAGACCTCTAAAAGCCGATGAGTATATAAACAAGGCTCCTCACTATCTTTTTGTCTCTGCAACGCCATCCATTTATGAACTTGAAATGTCAAGCGTTATAGCAAAACAAATTATCCGCCCAACAGGACTTCTTGACCCTGTTTTAGAGATAAAACCATCAACCAATCAAGTTGAAGATATACACGATGAGATAAAAAAAGTAACAGCTAAAAATGAGCGTGTTCTTATAACCGTTCTTACAAAAAAAATGGCAGAAGCGCTTACAAAATATCTGGCCGATTTAGGGATAAAAGTAGAGTACATGCACTCTGATATAGACACCATACAGAGAAATCAGATAATCCGCTCGCTCCGCCAAGGCGAATTTGATGTTTTAATCGGGATAAACCTTCTTCGTGAGGGGCTGGACCTGCCTGAAGTCAGCCTTGTGGCAATTTTAGATGCTGACAAAGAGGGATTTTTAAGAAGTGAGACAGCTCTTATTCAGACAATAGGCAGAGGTGCAAGAAACTCAAACGGCAGAGTAATTTTGTACGCAAATAAAATCACAAACTCTATGCAAAAAGCGATTGACATAACCAACGCCAGAAGAGAGACGCAGGATAAACACAACAAAGCTCACAACATTACCCCTACTACTACCATCCGCAAACTAGATGAAAACCTAAAGGTCGAAGATTATGGCGACATTTACCAAAAACATAAAAAAATGGATAAAATACCAGCTTCAGAGAGAAAAGCAATAATAACGCAGCTCTCCATAAAAATGAAAGATGCGGCTCGTGAACTAAACTTTGAAGAGGCAGCCCGTCTTCGCGATGAAATAGCAAAATATAAAAAACTCTAGAATTTCACCAACGGTGAAGCTTTAGTGACTGAATAAAATCTGGACTAGTTCGGATTTTATGAGATTAAATAATAGGACAAAATATGGAAGATACATTTAGCAATTTGGCAACTTACGGATATATAGGACTTTTTCTCTACTCTCTTGGGGGCGGTTTTGTGGCAATTGTTGCTGCCGGCGTTCTCTCTTATATGGGAAAAATGGATTTGGGATTATCAATTTTCATAGCTTTTGTGGCAAATGCGATGGGGAGTTTTTTACTTTTTTATATGGCAAGATATCAAAAAAGCATGATGATGGAAGGGCTTCGCAAACATAGAAGAAAACTAGCACTTGCGCATATTTTGCTCAAGAAAAATGACTCATGGATAATAATCGTTCAAAAATTTATATATGGCATCAAAACTATAATTCCTATTACAATTGGGCTTACAAAGTATGATTTTAGAAAATTTGCTATTTTTAATGTTTTTGGAGCGGGGGTTTGGGCAATTGTTTTTGGACTTGGAAGCTACTACTCGGGCGGTTTTTTAGTAAAACTAGCAGAATCCATAAGTCAAAAACCTTGGATGGCCCCTATAATCTTAATAGTATTTGGCGGAACTTTGTGGTTATATATGAGTTACGCGACGAGGCGTAAGCCAAAGGCTTAGCTTCTAGAGAGAAATCAACTCTGTATTTGCGGTCCGGCAGCAGAGTAATCAAACTCGCTATTTTCTACTTGATACTTTTTAAAATTCTCATTAAACATACCGGCCAACATATCTCTTGTTGTATCAAACGCATCTTTATCACTCCACGCATTGCGAGGGTTTAATATCTCTGGATTGATGTTTCCAAGAGTTTTTGGAACGTGAAGTTTAAATGTTCTAGTTACATCAAACTCACTCTTTTTTATGCTTCCGTCTAGGATAGCATTTATACAAGCGCGTGTGTCTTTGATGCTCATTCTTTTGCCTACTCCGTAAGCTCCACCGGTCCAGCCAGTGTTAACAAGATAAACATTTACACCATGCTTATCGATTTTCTCACCAAGAAGCTTGGCATACACCGTAGGATGAAGCGGCAAAAAAGCCTCTCCAAAACATGCGCTGAATGTTGCGACAGGCTTGGTTATCCCGCGCTCAGTTCCTGCAACTTTAGCAGTATAACCGCTTAAGAAGTAGTACATTGCTTGTTCGCGGGTAAGTTTTGAAACAGGAGGGAGAACGCCAAAGGCGTCTGCGCTTAGGAAGATTATATTTTCAGGATGACCGGCATTTAGAGTAACTTCATGATTTTTTATATGCTCTATCGGGTAAGAGACGCGCGTATTTTCGGTCTTGCTTCCATCATCGTAATCAACTTCGCCATCATCATTTAACACTACATTTTCAAGCAAAGCACTATGCTTGATTGCGTTGTAAATTTCAGGCTCATTTTCACCGTTTAGATTTATAACCTTGGCGTAACATCCGCCTTCAAAGTTAAACACTCCATAATCATCCCATCCGTGCTCATCGTCACCGATGAGTTTTCTATGCGGATCAGTAGAGAGTGTTGTCTTACCTGTTCCGCTAAGTCCGAAGAAAAGTGCGGTATCGCCGTTCTCTCCAACGTTTGCAGAACAGTGCATAGGAAGTTTGTTTTCTAATGGCAGCCAGTAGTTCATCATTGAAAAAATTCCTTTTTTCAACTCTCCTCCATACCAAGTACCGCCAATTATCGAGAGGTTATTCTCTATATCAAACAGAACAAACACTTCAGAATTAAGACCGTGCTCTTTCCATTTATCATTTACAGCTTTGCAGGCATTTAACACTGTAAATTGAGGTTTGAAACTCTCAAGTTCAGATTCGGTCGGGCGGATAAACATATTTTTCACAAAATGCGCCTGCCAAGCTATCTCTGTGATGAAACGGATTGAGCGCTTAGAATCAACGCTTGCCCCGCTGTAAACGTCGGTAACGTACAAATCTTTACCGGAGAGCTGCTCTCTTGAAACCTCTAAAAGTTCCTCAAAAATCTCTTCGCTAACTTTTTGATTTACATCGCCCCACGCAATATATTTGTTTGAAGGATCTCTATCTACAAAATATTTATCTTTTGGACTGCGCCCAGTAAATACACCCGTATCTACAGCAGTTGCCCCATTTTTTGTGAGAGTACACTCTCTATTTTCAATCTCATGTCGAATCAACTCATCATAACTAAGATTATGATAAACCTTACCAACACTCTTTAAACCTATTTCTTCTAACTCGGTTAAGTTCATAACTTGCCTTATGTTACTTTTTAATTATGGATGAAATTATACACTTAATATACCTAAATTAAAAGTAAATATCTTCCTTGTATTATAATTTTTAACAACTTTTTTATAACCATAAACATGGAAAATTTAGTTTAAGTATTTTTTGCTAAAATTTCACTCTTGCTCGCATAACTCAGTTGGTAGAGTGTTACCTCGACAAGGTAAAAGTCACTGGTTCGAGTCCAGTTGTGAGCACCACTACTCTTTTGTACACAAGCTTTAATAATTAACATAATTTAATATAGCTTATAAACAAACAACTCTATTTCTACCACTTTCTTTTGCTATGTACAGTGCTTTATCCGCTCTATCAATAATATCTTCTTTTGTATATCCTCTTTGATATGATGCTAATCCTATACTTGAAGTAACTTTATAATCTTGTGGGTAACTACCGTTTTCAATCAATACTCTTAAATTTTCAGCAAACATTTCAGCTGATTGAAGCTCTGTATTTGTACAGATTATTAAAAACTCATCTCCTCCGTTTCTAATTACTACATCACTGCTTCTTGAATTATAATTTATGATTTTTGCAAATTCTTTAATAACCAAATCACCTGCTAAATGGCCCAGCGTATCATTAATATTTTTAAAATGATCAACATCTAGCATAATTAAAGTGAGAGGTTTTCCGTATAGAAATGCTGCTTCTATCTCTTTGTTCATTACTTCATCAGCTTTTGAACGATTATACAAGCCACTGAGCGGATCAATAAGTGACTTTTTATGATACTCGTTAGCTTTTTCTTCAAACGCTTCTTTTCTGCGTTTTGTTTGAATAAGATTAATCTTACCTATTTTAAGCTCTTTAACCATTTTAGTAAAATTAGAATTTAGTTGATTAATCTCTTTAATATTACTCTCTTTTAGTGATAAATTAATCTTATCACTTCCTATAAAAGTCGTCTGTTTTGACAACTCTTCAATAGGATTTGTTATCTCAAGCGCAAACACTTTAGACCTTTTTACAGTGTAAAATAAAAATCCCAGATAAAAAATTATTGCAATTATAATCGCGCTGTAACCTATAATATCTGCATATAATTTTAATTTATAAATAAAATGGAAAATGTTGTTTTTTTCAATCATAAGGATAAGCCGCCAACCTGTTTGTTGAACGGTAGTTTGCAGCAATATGTACTCTTTAGAATCGACAGTTAGTTCAAAAAAGTCGGTTTTATTTTGATAATATTCTACAAATTCATTTCCAAACGGCATATTTTGATTTTTAAGTAAATTATATTCGCATGGCTTATTAATTGTTGTTTTTATATTAGTCGTATAAGTATGATCTGTAAGCTCATTCATATTTAAAATTTTTTCAATCTTTTTAGGCATGGCTAAAATCATACCATCTTCATCAAGCATAAGAATAGAGGCATCCCATGTTAATTTTTGTTCCAACAAATTATTTACAAAACTCTTTAAAGTGATATCCAACCCCGTCACACCTTCTAAAAATCCTTTGTTATATATGGGAACAACGCAAGAAATCATCCAACCGTTTCCTGCAGGATCCAAATAAGCGCCCGTCCATACCGGTTCTCTTTTGGGATTATGTTTTTCATCAGCCAAATAGTAAAAATTATACTCACTCATCTTGAGAGTAGGACCATATTGATTATGTACCTCATCAATATACGGATAGAGTCTATTCATATTATCCAAGCTGTTAAAATAAGCCGCAACAATATTTGGATTACTATCTACTATATTTTTAAGACTCATATCCATAATTTCACTGCGCAAGGCTTTATCTCTCTCTACCTGCGTTATTTTCGTATCTGATGAGTAGTAAAGACTTGAACCGATTTTATTTGATTTGTAATACACTCCATTAGGAGCCGTTTTAAAAACAGGAACACCAAAAGGAAGATAATTTAACTGAGGATTTAAAAAAAAATGTTCATGCTCTTTTTGCAATATTTTACTAAGTCTAGAGATTTCGCCTAAAGTATTGCCGATATATTTTGATTCAGCCAAAAGAATGTCGTTTCCATGACCTTTTACCTCTTCTATTGAGACATTTTTAATTAAATTGTAAACATACGCATTTGTAAAAAAATATATTGTAAATAGTATTGCTGCAATAACGAATGTCGGTATTAAAACAGTGTTTTTATGATGATTAAAGAGTAACTCATTCAAACTAGGTTTGTTATCATTATTCACAACACATCCTTTTAAAAGCTTTTTAGACCATTAGATAATCTTACTATATCAATTTTTAAATAAAATTCAAACTCTCAACGAAACAATTTACTATTGTCCGCAATTTATTTCTTTTGCACATACAAACCCACTGCTAAATGCCCACTGAAAATTGTATCCGCCGAGTTCACCAGTCACATCAACGACTTCGCCTATAAAATATAGATTTTTAACATCCAAAGCTTCCATTGTATATGGGTTCAGCTCCTCGGTCAAAACACCCCCGCGGCACACTTCTGCCTTAGAAAAACCGAAATTTCCGGCAGGTGCAAACTCGTAGCTGTG
Organism: Sulfurimonas sp.; assembly: GCA_030654155.1. Taxonomy (GTDB): domain Bacteria; phylum Campylobacterota; class Campylobacteria; order Campylobacterales; family Sulfurimonadaceae; genus Sulfurimonas. The sequence continues at coordinate 6,339 of JAURYA010000087.1, forward strand.
TATCTTCTGCAACTTTTCTCTCATCTCACCTGTAACTTTTTTACACTCAACGTCTTCTACATGTAAAGCTTCCAAAATAGCTTTTGAGAGTCTTTTTGGAAGTGGGATTACAGAACTTAGCTGTTTTTTGCTACCCTTGATAAGCTCTAAAATGTTGCACTCAGGCAAAAAATCTATCGTTATATTTCCCTTTTGCCAGTAGAGCGATGCGGAGAGAACCGCGGGACCGCTTATCCCTTTGTGCGCAAATAAAAGCTCCTCTTTTAGGATTTTATCGTCCACTTTTATATTAACATAACAGCTAAGTCCGCTTAACTCTTTCATCCAAAACTGCTCTTTTTGAACGGTTAGTCCAACAAGTGCGGGTGTAAACTCTTTTACCTTTATGCCAAAACTCTTTGCTATTTCAAGACCGATATCGCTAGCACCAAGCTCCTTGTAACTTTTTCCTCCGGTTGCAACAACTACATTTTTCGCCCTCAAAACACCCTTTGAAGTTTTTACATCAAAGATATCATCACTTTTTTTAACCTCTAAAATATCTCTGCCTAAAAGTATTTCTACTTGAGCGATATTTCTTTTAAAAATATTTATAATCTCATCAGAGGAATCTTTACAAAAGTAGTAGCGCTCTTTGCGTATTTCTGGTTCTACGCCGTTTGTCAGTAGATAATTTAGCAGGTCGTCTTTTGAGAAACTATCTAGAACATTAGATATAAATTCACTATCTCCGTCGTAGTTGTTTTGGCTTACATGTACATTTGTAATATTGCACTTTGAGCCGCCAGAGATTTTGAGTTTCTGGGCAATTTTACTGTTAGTTTCCACCGCTGCGATACTCAATTTTTTATCCAAATTTGAAGCGCACATAAGAGAGCTTGCACCGGCACCGAGTATTAAAACATCATATATTTTCATGATGAAATTATACTTTATGGCACCTTTAGCTATAATACGAAAAATATTTAAAAGTGACATAAATGGGCAATAAACTTCATATCGTATCTCTTGGATGCACAAAAAATCTAGTCGACACCGAAGTCATGATGGGCAAACTTCAGAACTTCACCCTAACCGACAACCAAGAAGAAGCAGATGTAATCATCGTAAATACATGCGGATTCATTGACGCTGCAAAGCAGGAGTCAATAAACACGGTCTTAAATCTCCATGAAGCTAGAAAAGAGGACTCTGTTTTAGTAATGGCGGGATGCTTGAGCGAGAGATACAAAGAGGAACTAGCCAAAGATATGCCGGAAGTTGACATCTTTACTGGTGTCGGCGATTATGACAAGATTGATGAGCTATTGATTGAGAAGAAGAGCCGTTTTTCCGAGGCGGTATATCTAATAGACGGTGCAGAGCGTGTAGTAACCGGCTCAACTTATCACGCCTACATAAAACTCTCAGAGGGGTGTAACCAGACATGCAGCTTCTGCGCAATCCCTTCTTTTAAAGGCAAACTAAACTCAAGAACTCTTGACTCGATTGCAAAGGAAGTTGAGGGGCTTGTCACAAAAGGATACTGGGACTTTTCATTTGTATCGCAAGACAGCAGCTCGTTTTTAAGAGACCAAAATGTAAAAGACGGGCTTAGTCTGCTTATCCAAAGAATTGAGCTTATTGAGGGTGTAAAGAGTGCAAGAATTCTCTACCTTTATCCATCAACAACAACTATTTCTCTTCTAAAAAACATAGCAAAAAGCAATATTTTCCACAACTACTTTGATATGCCAATCCAGCATATTAACGACGATATGCTTCGTATAATGAAGAGAGGTTTTGGCAAGAAAGAGACTCTTGAACTTTTAGAGTTTATGAAGTCGCTTCCTAACTCTTTTGTGCGAACAAGCTTTATTGTCGGACACCCTCAGGAGAGCGAAGCAATGTTTGATGAGATGTGCGAGTTTGCCGCAAATTTCGGTTTTGACCGCATAAATGTTTTTGCATACTCTGATGAAGAGACGACTTCTGCACACGAAATGAAAGAAAAAATTCCGGCTAAAATCATTAACAAGAGAGCCGAGATTTTAGGCAAAATAGCCTCTGAAGTTATGGGAAAATCTCTTAATAATGAGATAGGCAAAGAGGTTCAAATTGTAATTGACGGCGAGAGCGATGAGCATGAGTATCTTCTTAGCGCAAAAGAGCTCATCTGGGCGCCTGAGATTGACGGCGAGATTTACGTAAACGACAGAACAGGCGAGGACGAGCTTGAATTTGGTAAAATTTACAAAGCCAAAATCACCGATATAGTCGGAAATATCTTAACTGCAACAGTTGACAATGCTTGAGGACAAAATTCTCTCAAAGCTTAAAGATAAAAAGAATCTATTAGCGTTCTCCGGCGGAGCAGACTCTACTGCTCTGTTTTTTCTTCTCTTAAAACATAACATTCAATTTGATATTGCAATCGTAAACTATGGCATAAGAGAGCAGAGCAAAGAAGAGGTTGCGTATGCGCAGGAGCTCGCTTATACGCACAATCTCACATGCCATATCTTTAACGCTCCAAAAATCAACCAGAACTTTGAATCAAAAGCCAGAGAGATTAGATATAAATTTTTTGAAGAGTTGATTTTAAAATATAAGTACGAAAATCTCCTTACGGCTCATCATCTTGGAGATAGGTTTGAGTGGATGCTTATGCAGTTTTGCAAGGGTGCAGGATGTGCTGAGATTGCAGGAATGCAGAGTGTCCAAAACAGAGGCTTTTACACGCTTATCCGCCCTCTTCTTCATCTGGATAAACAGGAGCTTTTGGTATATCTGCATGCAGATAAAACCATCTATTTTGAGGATGAGAGCAATTTGGATGAGGATATAAAAAGAAACTCATTTAGACATAACTACTCTCTTCCTCTTTTGGAGAAATACTTAGGCGGAATCAAAAAAAGTTTTGAGTATATTGATGAAGACAGGGCCGCGTTAGTTCAGGAGCTAGAGATAAAAAATGTAAATGAGTTTGCATATTTTAGAAGCTCTAAAAACCAAAGAGCGGACATCTTTGCAATCGACAAATACCTAAAATCAAAACTCTACATGTTAAGTGCAAATGAGAGAGAAGCCCTGAAAAACAGCCCTGTTTTGGTAGCAGGAAGGAAGTTTGTAATCTATCATGATGAAAATTTTATATTTATTTCACCGTATGAAAAAGAGATTCCAAAGATGGATGAGAAGTTTAAGGATGAGTGCAGAGTACTAAAGATAGAGCCTAAACTGCGACCATATCTATTTAAAGACAGAGAGGCTTTTTCAAAAGTAAAAGAATTACTTGCTGCTATTTGACTCTTTGTTGTTGCTGTAAACTCTCATTGTAAAAGATGAGCTAATCATCTCACCCTCTCGTTTAAAATTTATAGGAAAATTAATCCCTATAACCCAATCGCTCTTATTTACCGAGTCTAAAAAGTTATAAAAACTTTTTGGTGAGCTTATCTCAGAGGTTGTATTTACTTCATAAACACTAAACCCGTCCTCATCTTCAAGTTTAGTTCTTTTAGAAACGCTCAAAGAGCTGAAAAAGTTTCTATGCTGCTTTTCAAACCTTTCCGCACTAAATTCAGCATCGAATGCTTTAATCGCGTGTGAATTATCGCCTTGAAGTTTTTGTAGAATAACCTCTTTTTCAATTGCAAAATCCGATAGCTGCTTTAGTTCTAGATTCTCTTTTTTTAACTCTGTTTTTTTGACTCTGTAGCTCTTGCCCTCTGGAATCATCACGGCAAATGAAAAGACAAGAACAAATATTAGCAAAAAGAGAGATACCGCTAACAGATAGATATTTTGTCTAGAGAAATTAATTTTCACTGCCTAGCTCCTCATTATCTTCATCAATATAATTTGTAGAGACAAATCTCAACCAACCGTTTTTGTCTGGGTAAAAACTGCTATATGTTCTATGAAATATAGAGCGAAGAGGTGCTTGTAACATAAAATTATATACGTCTTTATTTGGCGTAATACCATAAAGAATAAGTCCATTATGCATTATTTGCGCCTCTGAGAGAGTTATTCTGCTTGGAACCAAATCAAAAAGATTGCCGATACTGTCTTTTAACACACTGTTTTTTGTAAATACCTTTTCCGATAAAAGAGACTGCTTCTCTATGGTTGCAATTTCATTACTCATTTTTAAGATATTTGCGCGAAGTTCACTTTTTTGCTCGCTGATATCAACCATATCTTGTGTAAATTTGTAATCACGGAAAAGCAAAAATGCATAAGTACCAAAGAGCATAATCAGAGTAACGCTAAAAAAAGTAAAAAGAAGCTGTACATCTTTGGTAAAGATTGTTTTACGTCTAGGTTTTATATAACTGTATCTCATTATATCTCCGCCTTTGCCATATCGCACAGTGCCACACTAAGGTCTATTTTTCTTACATACACGTTTAAAAATATCTCTTCTTCAAGATAGTTTTTAAGATCCCCACTTATACCCACCCCGTCTGCAATATATATATTTTCAATAAATTTACTATTATATTTTGAATCTTTATAAAAAGTGTTTAGCGCACTCTGTATCAATGAAAACCTCTGGTAGTCCTCATTAAATCCATCAGCAGGAACATACTCTTCCTTAGTGACTATCTCTTTTATCTCCTGCTCTTCAGAAAATTCATCTATTGTTTCGCCGTTGTCCAAATCTTCAATATTTGTAAAATCATCAAATCCGGCAGAATCACCATCTATATCTATCCCCTCTAAATCTATGCCGTCGATTCCAAGTGAAATTTCTTCATCGTCATCCAGAGGTGATTCCATTGAAAGGTCATCAATCTCTTTATGATGCTCCATATTTAAATACTCCGCATACAAAAGCTTTGAGTTGTCAAAAACGCTAAAAGAGAGATAGTTGTCCTCTACTAAAACAAACATTGCAAGCGTAGTATCTATCTTATCTTTAAAAAAATTAGCCATTATTGCAAATGGAGAAAAGATAAAATCGACACCTATGCTTCTGTACTCATGCTTAATTGCTTCTAAATCATATTCTGATGTGTAAAATGCCCAATCTTTTGAAAAGCATCTATATTCCGATGAATTAATATCACAATATTTGCTCATCTCTTTGACGTCACATGTCGGGATTGCGCCTTGAAGAGGTGATTTGTCTAAAATTGAAATATAGCAAAAAGGGGACTCTTTGTTGTAGGCATGTATAAATTCATACATTCTGGAGTTCATCGCAGTTGTATCAAAATATTTATGCATACTCTGCAATACGCTATTGTTTGAGCATACCTCAACATAGACGACCGTCTGCAAATTTTCAACAATAATATTTATAAAAACTTTTGTATATAAAGATTCAAAAAGTTTGCTAATCATTACTCTTTAACTCCGCAAAGAGGGTGAGCCATATTATAATTTTTTTGTTTCAATGCACTGCCCAATTTCGTGTATATTTGTGTTGTAGCCATAGATGAGTGTCCAAGCAACTCACTTACATCGGCAATCGGCGCACTGCCGTTAAGCAACTGCGATGCAAAAGAGTGGCGAAGCTGATGAGGAGAGACTTTTAATCCAACTCTTCTAAAGACTTTTATAACAATATATCTTAGACTGTTTTCGCTTAATTTTTCGCCATTTTTTTCAAAAACAAACTTTTTTCGCGATGATTTGCTCAAATATTCATCTAAGAGTTTTTTTGAGTTTGGCAAAAGCGGAATATCTCTCTGCTTGTTACCTTTTCCTATAACTCTAACCCACTCACCAGAGATAGATGATATCTCCAGTGAAGCCAATTCAGATATTCTAAGACCAAGAGTATAGAGGAGCGTGACAACCAATCTCTCTTCTATCTCGCCGTGTGACAAAGCCTCGATTATGTGCTCATGTGATATTGGTTTAGGCAATGTTTTGGCAACCTTGATACTATCGTCAGCCTTTAGTATCACTGCCATACCGTTATCATTCATATACTCTGCAAAAGAGCGGATTGCGCTAAGTTTTTTACTAATTGTTTTTGGATTAAGAGAGGAGATTTTTATGCGATATGGCATAAGATTTAAAAGCAGATGTTTATTCTCTTGAACAATTCCTACATGCAAAAACGCCTCTTTTAAAGATTCGTCATAACTTTTAATAGTCAAATCAGAGTATCCCCTAATATCTTCGAGATATTTGAGAAACTCTTTTTGCTTAACTTCTATTAACTTTTTCAAAATGGCTCTCAGGTCTGCTGTTGGATAAAATAAGAAGTTTAGAGTTCATGTTTTTCTAACTCCTTTTTTATTAAATCCCTAGCCTCTTGCATCTCCAAGGAAGCAAGGTCAAGCGGAGCTGTCGTATAGTAATTTAGAGTTCCGAACGGCTTTGGAATGATAAATCTGTCCCAGCTGCGCAGCTGCCAATATTTTGTAGGTATTATTCTAACCAGAACTACTTTGGCACCTGTTTTTTGAGCCATAATCACCACGCCATCAGCTACCTCATGCCTTGGACCTTTTGGACCGTCAGGTGTGATTCCTATGTCGTAGCCGTCTTTTAAGGTTCTGATTCCCTGCATTAAAACTCTGGTTGCATTTCTATTTGTAGAACCTGATATTGTATCTAGCCCAAAATACTTTATGGTTTTAGAGATTAACATTCCATCAAAATGGCTTGAGATTAAAACTTTTGCATGCGGGGTTTTTCTATAGTAGAAGTAGAGGTAGGGAAGCATAAGAAGCTCCCCATGCCAGCAAGCAAAGATTGCAGGCTCGTCTCCCACAATTTTGGGAACGTGGAATTTTTTTTTGTTTGTCAAATAAATTAATCTAATAAATATTGACGCAACAAATGGCACAAGAAATAGTGCCAGTGCACGAAACAGCTTCTTAGCCAACAACTTCACCGGTTAAAATTGTTCTTCCGATTTGGGTAATTTTGACATCTCTAAATTGACCCAAAAGCTCATCCGAACCTTTAACTTTTATGACAAGATTGTTGTCGCTTCTGCCGCTTACATGGTAATCTTTATTTAAATCTTCAAAATAGACTCTGTATATTTTGCCAAGATGCGTTTGGTTATTTTCATCCAAAATATCAGTATTTAGATTTTGAACTGTTGTAAGTCTGTGTGAGGCCACATCATCATCTATAACATTAGTAAAATGCTCTGCTTCGGTCTCTGGGCGGGGAGAGTACTTAAACGAGAAAATCTGCTCAAACCTGACACGCCTCATAACGTCAAGAGAATCTTCGAAATCTTCATCGCTCTCACCAGGAAAAGCAACTATAATATCCGTAGATATACTAACATCGGGGCAGACACTTCTTAGCTTCTCAACACGCTCTAAAAACCACTCTTTCGAGTAGCCGCGCTTCATATCACGAAGCACTTTAGTCGAACCGCTCTGCAGCGGCATATGCATTGATTTGCATATCTTTGGATTTTTTGCAAACTCTTCAATAAACTCATCATCCATGTGAAAAGGGTGCGGAGAGGTAAAGCGGAGTCTCTCAAGCCCTTCAATAAGACTAAGACGGCGAAGAAGTTCTGTAAAATTAACTTTTTCATGGTCTCCGGAGAAGCGGCGGCCGTAATTATTTACATTTTGTCCCAGAAGAAAAACCTCTTTTGCACCACGTTCAACGGCCCTCTGGGCTTCACGCAAAATCAGTTCGGCAGGAATAGATATCTCATCTCCGCGCGTTTTTGGAACGATACAGTATGTACATGATTTATCACACCCTATCGAGATATTTATGTAGGCTTTATACGGGGAGGTTCTAAAATCATTGAAAGCAAATTCGCTCTCGTCATAGTTTATGTCAACTTCTACTGCTCTGTCTCTGTGCAAAACTTCCGTTATTTTAGAAACATTTCTAGCCCCTAGAACAAAACTAACATAGGGAGCTCTTCTAATAATTTCGTCGCCAAGATGTGAAGCCGTACAGCCGCAAACACCTATTTTAGCTCCCTCTTTCTTATTTTTGTTAAAGACTCCGAGTTCGGAAAAGAGTTTTGCTACCGGTTTTTCTCTAACCGAACATGTATTTATTATGATCAGATCAGCGCTTTTTAAATCATCGGTAGTCTCATAACCCTCTTTTTCTCGTAGCTGTGCAATCATATGCTCGCTATCGCGAGAGTTCATCGCACAGCCAAGGGTTTCAATAAAAAGTTTTTTACTCACAATTTGGCTTTAGTTTATAATATGAACTTGGTACATGTACTCGTTATCTGAAAGTCCGTACTTAACTTCGTTCATATAAAAACTTTTACCTTTTGCTTCGAAATAGTCTTGAAGCTCTAACAAATCTTTATGTGAATTTTCTCTGTCAAAGTAGAAAATAACGCTGTCATCTTTCTCTAAACTAGCTTCCATTTTTGCCAATTCTACTTTTTTTGGTTTTGCCGTAATATCTGTTCTTGCAAACTTTAAATCCATTACTAATCCTTCTATATTTTTTGTATTGTAGTAAAACTCTACTAAAAGTCCTATTAAAGATGATTTTATGCTATTTTGGTATAATGTCACTCTTCATAAGAAATCCCTTATATTTTTTAACACTGTTTTTTATGAGACCACCCTAATAAGGATATAATAATGGAAAAAATTCTAGACATAGTTGAAGCAATTGCGCACGAAAAAGGTCTTAAACCTGAAAAAGTAACAGAAGCTCTAAAAACAGCATTTACTCAAACTGCTAAAAGAGTAATCAACCAAAAATTTGCTTTTGATGCAGTTGTAAATAACCAAACAAAAACTATTGATGTTATTCAAATAATTACCGTCGTAGCAGATGATGACAAAAGACTCCAAGACGAAGAAGTTGCTCCGGCTTACATCTCTATAACAGAGGCTAAAGAGTATGATGATCAGGTAGAGATTGACGATCAGCTTCAGATTCCGCATGATTTGGAAGAGTATGGCAGAACTGCCGCATCTCAGCTCCACCGCGAGATAGAGTACCACATTCAAAGATTGGTAGAGGATGAGATTTTTAATAAATACAAATCAAAGATTGGCTCGTTGGTTACAGGCAGGGTTACAAGAGTTGACCCTCAAAATGCCACATACATAGAGATTGACGAAATTCGCGCAGTTTTGCCTATGAAAAGCCGTATCAAAGGTGAAATTTTTAAAGTTGGCGATCACCTAAAAGCTGTCGTACGCCGTGTTGATATGAATAAAGAAAACGGAATCCAGATTGAACTCTCACGCACATCTCCAAAGTTTTTAGAAGAGCTTTTAGCGCTTGAGGTTCCTGAGATTGCAGATGGAACCGTAATTGTAGAAAAAAGTGCGCGTATCCCTGGAGAGAGAGCTAAAATAGCACTTTTTAGCACACACCCGCAAGTTGACGCAGTAGGTGCAACGGTCGGAGTAAAAGGCGTTCGTATAAATGCGGTTAGCCAAGAGCTTATCGGGGAAAACATTGACTGTATCGAATATACGACCATTCCTGAACTTTTTATCTCAAGAATCATGAGTCCTGCAATTATTTCTGCTGTAGAAATTGTACGAGATGAGAACGGTGAAGCGCAAAAAGCAATTATCACACTTCCGTCTGATCAAAAATCAAAAGCTATCGGTAAAAACGGCATCAATATCCGCCTTGCTTCAATGCTTAGTGGACTGAATATTGAACTTGTTGAAAACGATAGTAAAAATAGCCAAAACGGTGAAGCTGCAGAGCCAAAAGAGCAAAAAGACAGTGTTGACGCACTAAAAGCGTTGTTTTCATAAATTATTTATAAGCTCATAAGTTAATTTACAAAATAAAAAGAGTGACGTAATTGCGAGGATTGAGTAAGGAAGCATACTTATAGTATGTGACGAATGAAATAACGAAGCAAGTGCATTACTATTTTTATTTTATTATCTACTCATATACGGATTTAGCTTTAAAAGAATTAGATCCGCCAACATATTCCCAATCAGCGTTAAAAATGCCGTTATCATCAAAGTTCCCATAATTATCGGATAGTCACGGCTCATTGCACTCATGTAAAAGAGCTGCCCCATACCCTCTATCCCAAAGATAGACTCCAGAATCACGCTTCCGCCTATTAACCCCGGCAAAGAGAGTCCTAAAAGAGTGATAATTGGCGGAAAAAGATTTGGAAGTATGTAGTAGCGAAGAAGTTCTTTTTTCTTTAGTCCGCGCGAGAGTGCAAAGTAGTAGTAATCACTCTTTAGTATCTCTAAAGTCAGAGAGCGGATATAAATTATCATGCTGCCAAGACCTACAAATATCATAACCCCGACCGGCAAAACAAGGTGCCACGCCATATCAAGGTAATATGCAACTCCCTCTTTTGGCTCAATGGAATGCAGACCTGCTATTGGAAATATATCCAGTGTTAAAGAAAAAAGAATAATAAAAAGCAGTGAGAGATAAAACGACGGCATAGAAAAAGAGACAAGAGATATTTGGCGGATAATATAATCACTCTTTTTCTCATAGTTAAGCGCTGCTTTTATCCCTAAATACAGAGAGATTACAAATACCGCTACAAGTGCTGTAATATTCATGATAAGCGTTACAGGCAATCGCTTGAGTATCTCCGAACTCACATCCTGACCCGTTACAAAAGAGATGCCGAAATTTAGGCTAAAGATATTTATAACCCAGTCAACGTATTGCTGAGAGAGCGGTTTATCAAGCCCATATACAGCTTTTAGAGCCGCTATAGCCTCCTCTGTCATATTTGGGTTTAACTCACCCGCTCCAAAAAAACTGTTCGGTGCCGCGTGAATCGCCAAAAAGGAGATTACGGAGATTAAAATCAACATAAAAAGTATGTAAAATAGTTTTTTGATTAGTTTATTCATTACGGAAATTATATCTTAAAAAATTAAAATGAACTCTACTCATCTTCCCATAAAACAGGAAATGGGAGGATGAGTAGAGCCCATCTCCCCGCATATATGTGGGCTGGGGAAATGGAGTTATAAAAGGGGCTGTGTTATTAGAAATTATAAGTTAAATATACCTGCACGTCAGTAGTTTTAACATCATTTGCCGGAGCTAATGAATTTTCAAAATCAGCAAAAATAAGTGCCAAAGATGTATCTAATGGACCAAATTTCTTAGAAGCGCTCAAAGCTATTTCACTCATCTCTTTATCTGCCGCAGCAGTTTTGATATCTGCATTATAGTAACCTGCCAATAGAGCGATATCTCCTGCAACAGTTGCCTCAGCAGTTAACGAGAAAGACTCGGCACCTACAGCAGAAACATAACCGTAGTTCCACCACATCTCAGTATAAAGCTTTGACTGACCGCCAAGTGTAGCAACAGAACCTGTTGCAGTATTAGCAACACCTAAAAGACCGTCTTCATCAACATCAGAGTATGCAATTTTAACTTTTACAACATCTTTCATATCATAGCCAAGCATTGCAGACCATGCACTTGTATCTTTAGTAGCTCCGATAACACCAAGAGATCCAAGGTTTGCACCTGTGTCAGCTTGAGTGTTTACATACTGAACACCTGCAAGGATGCCGTCTATATTTAAATCAGCTTGTAGCCAATATGCCTCAGCAAGTTGTACCATGTCATAGTACCAAGCTTGAAGTGTAAGTGGTTTGATAGAGTTGTTTACAACACCAAACGCATAAGTACCCTGACTTCCGAATGTAGAAAATACACCATCAGCAGCGACATAACCAGCTGCTGTTGCAGATATATCATTTAAGTTGCCTGCACCGCCTTCGCGTAAACTTGCTCTGTCATCAGCAGAACCATTTGATTTACCGATTGAAGTTGCGACCAATGTAGTATCTTTAATACTTTGATTTATTAAAACAACTGCTTCAAATGTGTTTCTATCAACACCCCATGTTTCAGTAAACGCCAAAGGTGTATCAAGTGTTTGACGACCAATCTTTAGCGTTGTATCAAAAGCTGAACCCGCTAACCAAACTTCATCCATCCACATAGCGCTGTCAACTTGAGCACCTCCTGCAAATGAAGCTCCAGTAGAACCCGCAACAGTATGAGCATTTGACCACACTTTAGATACTAGGTTGTGCTCAACGCCTAAAGTTGTTACAACCTGTGCACCGACACCCGCAGAAATACCTTTAGTTAAATCCGTTGTCAAACCTAAGTGAGCAGAGAAGTTTGTGTATCCTGAATCTTTAGAAAACATATCTGGTGCATTTGTTGCATCAGAGTCCTGTGTTCCATAATATAATTTAGCATTACCTGAAACTTTTGTATTTTCAATTGCGAATGCAGTTGAACCTATTAGCATTGCTGCTATTAAACTTAATTTTGTTAATCTCATTTTAATTCTCCCAAATTTAAAAATTGTTAACATATTGTCAACAAAATGTCAATACATTGTCAACATAATGTCATATCTATCTTTAAATTAAGTTTAACTTATTATTAAATATTAATTTTTTTATACCATGTTGAAATTATTTATGTATACTTTCCTTATGAAAAAATTATTATTACTCATCCCAGTAGCAATTATGCTAAATTCATGTTCTCAGGTGGATGGAGCAAATCCATCTCAAAACAAGGCATTAAACAGTGTTTCTGGTAAAAAAGAAAAAGAACAAAGTGGCTTTATGCAGCAATCTCTTGATAACTGGGTAAAAGAAGATTGGACCCCGAGGGTTGAAAAAGATGAAACTATTAAAAAGAAAAATGAGGATGATAGCAGAAACTTTACTATGCAAGAGTATGTTGATAAAATTGCCATCTATAACAAAGAGCAGAACTCAACGCTAGAAGAGTCTCACACTCAAAAAGTAAACTCAATGCCGGTTATCGGCAAGAAGTAAATCTGCTATAAAATTACTCATACTCCCTTTCTTGGGAATATGATTTTGTGTTAAAAAGCAAAACTAACGGTAGCTACAATGTTATCCTCATCAGCGCTAGAGTCGATATCGTGATTAAAATCTATATATGCAACGCTTAAATTAAATTTTTCAAAAGATCTATTTAACCCGACAGAGTAGTATGCACCAATGTTATGGTACTCTCCATAACCTGCTTTTATGCCCATTTCGTACGGCAATTTAGCTGAGGCTCCAACTTCCCAAAAATCTTCTGGATTTAAATCATCAGTCTCAACACCTACACTGTACTTTGCGCTAAGAGCGAACTTTTCCCACTCTTTGCTTAGTCCAAAATATACCTCTGCAAAGTTGTACTCATCAGACATATTTGGATAAACATACTGTATTGCGCCGATATCAAAGCCGACTCCTGCCAACTCTCCTTTATACCCTCCGTACAAATCCGCTTCTAAAGAATTTTTTCCATCTCCAAACTCTACGTTTGAGCCCCAAACACCAGCATATAAGCCCTTATACGCCAAATCAACTCCGCCTTGTACTGCCGGGCTATTGTTGCTTTGTGTCATACCTCTCCATATGTAATTGCTTGTAATTGCCATATTTGCGCTTACGCCAAAATCTGATTTTTCTTCCTCTGCAAATGCCGTTGCAGCAATGAGCGCTACCAATAAAGTTAGTTTAACCAATTTCATTTTATATCCTTTTTCTGATAAAGAGATTATGACATATTGGTTTTATGATTAATAGAAACAATTGATTAAATTTAAAGCAGTAGAAGTTATAAGAGAATAGAAGAAGCAGTTCAAATCTTTTAGCAAAAGCTGAACTGCATATTAAAAGTAGTGTCTATTTAGCTGCGTCCCAAGAGAGAACAGTTTTACCATCCGGGGTTGTCTCGGCGGCAGCCATGCCCATAATGTTATATCCTGCATCGACATAGTGAACTTCGCCTGTCACACCTGAAGCCAAATCGCTTAAAAGATACATAGCAGAGTTGCCGACTTGCTCAATCGTTACATTTTTCTTTAGCGGAGAGTTAATCTCATTCCAGTTAAGAATCTGTTTAAAATCACCTATGCCAGCAGCTGCAAGTGTTCTTATAGGTCCAGCAGAGATTGCGTTTACACGTTGACCTTTGCTTCCAAGTTCAACTGCCATATATCTAACTGTTGACTCTAATGCTGCTTTTGCAACACCCATTACATTGTAGTTTACAATGTATTTTGGTCCGCCCAAATATGAGAGAGTGATAATAGAAGCGTCATCTGCCAAAACAGACTCTAGACGGTTTGTCAAATCTATCAAAGAGTATACAGATACATCCATAGCAATTTGAAATGCCTGTTTAGTAGTTTTCATAAACGGCTCGCTAAGCGCCTCTTTTGGTGCAAATGCAACAGAGTGGACCAAGAAGTCAATTTTGCCGAAATCTTTTGCAACAAGTGAGGCAATGTTTGCCATGTGCTCTTCGTTTGAGACATCAAGTTCATAAACCTTCTCACTTCCAAATTCAGATGCAATAGGTTCAACTCTTTTTTTAAGCGCATCGTTAAGATACGTAAACGCCATCTCCGCGCCCTGCTCTGCACATGCTTTTGCAATACCGTATGCAATTGATTTATTATTTGCCAAACCTACTATTAACCCTTTTTTGCCCTTCATTAACATATAACTCTCTCCCTTATCAATTTTATTTTTATTTTTCTAACGATTGTGCGTACTCGCACATCGTACAAAAGTGCTCAACATAAAGCGCTGCACTTCCTACCAAAATCCCATCAACGCCATCAAGCGCCAAAACCTCTTTTGCATTTGTAACCTTTACGCTGCCTCCATAAAGAAGCGGTGCGCTAGACTTCTCTTTTAGCTCTTTATGTATCGCTACGATGTCCCCGGATGTTGGTGTAAGTCCCGTTCCAATCGCCCAAACCGGCTCATAAGCAATAATCAGATTTTCATATGAGGTGTCTATTCCTTCATACTGCTTTGAAATGTACCCCATCATCTTATCATGTCCTGCTTCTCTTACTTCCAAGGGCTCGCCTACACAATAAACAATTTTAAAACCAAGATTTTTATAAAAGTTAAATTTTTTAACCAAAGCATCTTGTGTTTCGCCTATTATATGTCTTCGCTCACTATGACCGATTAGAATGGTTTTTATGGCAAACTCTTCTAACTGCTCATATCCTATCTCGCCGGTAAATGCACCGTTTATAGTCGGATATGCATTTTGAGCTCCGACGATAACATCTCCTACATGCAGAGTTAAATTAGAGATTGCAGGAAAAACTAAAACTTCTTGCGAAATACTATTTTTACTCAAAAAATTCTCTACTTCTTTTATGTACTTTATAGTTTTTTCTCTTGTAAGATTTGTTTTTAGATTTGCCGCAATTATCATAAATCAGCTCCCTTTAACCATCAAAGATGCTACACCTGGTAAAATTTTACCCTCAAGCAGCTCCAATGAAGCCCCTCCGCCGGTTGAGATAAATGTCATCTCATCATCCACGCCTATGCGCTGAACCAAGTCTGCAGTATCTCCGCCGCCGACAATAGTCGTTGCATAGCTGTCAGCTACAAAGTGAGCTATCTTGTTTGAACCGCGTGCAAATTTATCCATCTCATAGACGCCCATAGGTCCATTCCAAAGAACTGTTTGAACATCATTTAATACCTCTCGGTAAAGTCTTACTGTCGCAGGTCCGATATCTAAACCCATCCATCCATCAGGTATCTCTTGAGCTGAAACTAATTTACTTATAGAATCTTCGCTAAACTTTTCAGCCACTACAAGATCCACAGGAAGATAAAATTTAACGCCTAATCTCTTAGCTTCATCCATAATGCGCCCAGCCTCATCAAGAAGATCGTCCTCTACAAGCGAAGCACCTATGTTATAGCCGAGTTTTTTTAAAAATGTAAACGCCATTCCTCCGCCGATTAGAACCTTATCAACCCTAGGAAGAAGATTAATCAATGCCTCTAACTTGCCTGATACTTTTGAACCGCCGATAATAGCCGCAAACGGACGAACAGGTTTTTGTATAATTTTGCCTAAAAACTCTATCTCTTTTTGAAGCAAAAAGCCGGCAGCCTTATGTTTTTCATCGAAAAAATGCGTAATTCCCTCAACCGAAGAGTGGGCACGATGACTTACGCCAAACGCATCATTTATATAAAAATCAGCCATCGAAGCCAATTTTTCTGACAACTCTTTACTATTTTCTGTCTCACCCTCTTCATAACGAAGATTTTCCAAAATCAAAACTCCGCCCGGCTTTAATTCAGAAGCATTAGATATTGCATCCTCTCCGATAACATCTTTTGCAAGGATTACTTCTCTCTTTAGCAGATGCTGAAGTCTTCTCGCAACAGGAACTAAAGAGTATTTAGCAACAACTTGTCCATCTGGACGACCAAGATGAGAGGCTAAAATAACTGCGCAATCCTGATCTAAACAGAAATTAATAGTTGATAATGCTGAACGGATGCGACGGTCATCCGAGATGTTTCCAAACTCGTCCATAGGCACATTGAAATCACATCTGATAAAAACTTTTTTGCCTGCAAGGTCTAAATTTTTTATATTTAAAAGTTCCAAATTTTGTCCTATTTGCTAATATGTAACGCCATGTCTATAAGTCTGGTAGAGTAGCCCCACTCGTTGTCATACCAAGCCATAATCTTAACCATATCGCCGTCAATAACCTGAGTTAAATCCTCTGCAACGACAGAGCTGTACTCGCACCCTACAAAATCCTGAGAAACTCTCATCTCTTTGTCCATCAAGATGATTCCCTTTAGGCTAGTCTCTGCTGCTTTGTTAAATACCGCTGTCACTTCCTCTTTTGTAGTTTTTCTCTTTACAATTACATTTAAGTCAACCATAGATACGTTTGGCGTAGGAACACGAACGCTCTGTCCATGAAGTTTTCCTTTTAGCTGAGGAAGAACCAAGCCGATAGCTTTTGCGGCACCAGTTGTAGTCGGAATCATATTTATAGCTCCGGCACGTGCACGGCGTTTATCTTTTGAGTGTTTTACATCCAAAATATTTTGATCATTTGTATATGAGTGGATAGTCGTCATAAGACCTTTTTCAATCCCAAAAGCATCATCAAGCACTTTTGCGATAGGTCCTAGACAATTTGTCGTACATGAAGCGTTTGAAACTATATTTTGTCCAGCATAAAGATGCTCATTTACACCGATAACAAACGTAGGAGTGTCATCTTTTGCAGGAGCCGAGAATAGAACTTTTTTTATGCCGTTATCGATATGAACTTTAGCATCATCTTGGCTTAAAAAGACACCTGTACACTCCAAAACCATCTCTGCGCCACACTCGGCAAACTTTAAATTTTTCGGATCACGATCATTAAAAACTCTTATTTTTTTGCCATCAATTGTGATGTTGTGCTCATCAAGCTGTGCTACGTTACTACGAAATGTTCCATGAACAGAGTCATATTTAAGAAGATAAAGCATCATGTCCATAGTAGCCATGTCATTTATAGCTACTATTTCTATATCATCTCTAGTTGCAGCTATGCGAGCTACACAGCGACCGATTCTACCAAATCCGTTAATTGCTATTTTTAGTGCCATTATATTTCCTAATTAAAATAAAAATTGGGCAATTTTACCTAAAGTTAGTTATAATTCCCTTTAAATATGGACACAATCGCACTTTTTGGTGGTTCCTTTGACCCACCGCATATCGGTCATGAGGCTATTGTTAAGGCTTTGAAAGAATTCAAAGAAATTGACAAAGTTATAATAATGCCGACATTTTTAAATCCTTTTAAATCAAAATTTTATGCTCCTTCATCTCTTAGGATGAAATGGCTGAAAGAGATTTTTAGCGACTATGAAAATGTTGAGATTTCTGATTATGAAGTTTCGCAAGAGAAGCAAGTACCAACCATAGCAACTGTTAAGCATCTTTTAAAAAGTTATAAAAAAATATATCTTATAATAGGTGCGGACAACCTTGCTCTGCTTCACACGTGGAATAACTATAATGAGCTTAGGAAGTTGGTTACGTTTATCATAGCTCCAAGAGATAATATTGAGATTCCAAAAGAGTTTTTGAGACTTAATGTAGATGAAAAAATATCATCAACAAATCTTAGAGAAAACATTGAAATTTCAAAGCTGCCAAAAAAATGTGCAAAAGAGATATATAATTTTTACAAGGAAAACCCGTTGCAAAACAGAATAGAAAAAATAACACAAGTTTTAGATAAAAACAAAGCAGAAAACATAGAGGTTTTTGATCTTCGTGACAAAAATTATTTCGTTGATTATGCAATTATTGCGTCGTCACTCGGTCAAAGACACACTTCAGCTCTGCTGGATCATCTAAAAACTGAACTTAAACCGGCAGAAAACTTTAACGCTGTTGATGAAAGTGGCGATTGGATTGTTATTGACTTAGGCGATATTCTTATACATATAATGACACCTGAGTATAGAGTTAAATATGACATGGAGACTTTTTTAAGCTCTCTAGCTAACGGTAAAGAGGGTATGCCTCTCTAAAAGATACTTACTCCATGAACTTAAGAGGAGAGAAGCGATTCTAGCAATCCTTTCTTTTTCTTTTGAGGTCTCTCTTCCTTGACATACCCGTTATTACACAAGAAAAAAATTTAAGACTCCAATCTTTTATGTAAAATATCCGCTATGCGAAAAGCGTTAGCATAAATTGTCCAAGTATAAGGAACGCTTCCTCCTGTGGGCATAAAACTAGCATCCGTAACATAAAGGTTCTCTAAAGCATGAGCTTTGCAATTTTTATCAAGCACTGAAGTTTGAGGATTCTCTCCAAATCTGCAGCCGCCTGCCACAAGATTTGGCGGAGGAGCGGCGGAGACGGAGTAGCTTATCTCCGAAGCTCCCATTTTCTCTAACGCCTGCACCGCTTTTTTTGCCAAATCATTGCCGACTTCTCTATCGTGAGGATGGCTGTAAAGATGTATCGCACCTACGGCAATGCCGTACTTGTCTCTCACATTCTCTTCAATACCCACAAAACACTCATCAGTAGGAAGCCAGTCATTAAAAACTTCAAAATTCAAAACTCTTGAAGTCGTAAGCTCTTTATGAATTTTTTGCACAAGAGCCTCACCCCAAAGAATTTTTCCGTTCTCATCATAAAAGGCTCTTTTTATGCGAGGAATCAAATTTTGATGCTCAAACAAAAAGTCTATGGTTCCGCCTTTAATTTTTTTATCGCTTTTTTTGTACTCATACCACTGCTGCAAAGAGCGGTTAAAAAAAAGACCGACCTCCATAAGCTCCTTTTGCTGCTCATAAGTGAGTGTTTCAAAACGAAATCGCCCTTCTCCTGCTCCTCCTGCGGAAAAAATAAGATTTTTTCCTACTTGATGATTGTTGTTTGCCAAACCGTAAGGAAAAAAGCGATTTTTTGAGTTCAAAAGCAAGCGTGAACTCTCTATGGCTTGAGCAGCTACAACAAAGATTTTAGCGCTAACTTCATGCGTCTTCATATTGCTATCATAGTAGTGCGCTTTTGTGACTTTTATCGCATCGCTCTCAAGTTTATAGACAAACGCTTCTGTGATAATTGTTGCGTCACACTTTTGAAGAAGTGCGACCCTGGCACTCCCTTTTGCACCCGTAGCACATCCATAGCTCCCGCAAAAGTTAGAGTAAGAACAACCATTTCGCCCCAGTGCCGCATGTGGGATTATTGCCCGCGGAGTCGGAATACTCTCAAATCCAAGAGATTTACATGCCGAGTCAAACCACTTTGTCACTCTGTTTTCTTCAAGTTTTGCATAAGGAAAATGAGGAGTGCTTCTGGGTTCCAAAAAAGAGTGCGCAACCACTTCTCCGCTAACACCGACTATGCGTTCGACTTTTTCATAGTATGGCTCCAACTCCTCATATGAAAGAGGCCAATCCACTACATTAGCACCTTCTATCTCTCCATATGTTGAGAGAAGCTTAAAGTCGTTTGGCTTCATACGGTGAAAGTAACCGCTCATAAGGTTTGAGGATCCTCCCACCATGGAGCCGTTCCAAAAACTCCATTGATGCTCGCTTCTTCCGACATATCTTGTGCGCTCGTTGTGCTCGTCTAGCTCATAAATAACGTGTTGCTCTTCTTTGAGGTCGGGAGTAAAAAGCTCGCGACGCGAAACCGCTAACTCATCTTTATTAAAATCATCTTCTTTATACTCTTTTCCTTTTTCAAGCACAACTACCAAAAAGCCGGCGCGACTTAACTCATAAGCAATAGGTGCACCGCCTGCGCCGCTCCCGATGATGCAAACATCGTACATCATAGATACGCTCTTTTTGGATGTGGTAAACCCGCGCGAAATCCAAGCCATCTTTGCGCCGCGTCTTTTTTGTTCACACCGTAAACTATGTCACTGAGAAGTGCTTCCATGCTGTAAGTTAAAAGAGCCTCTATCCATGACTCACCCCATCCGTACTCTGAAATTTTTTGCAATACCTCTTGTCGATTCTGCCGTGAAAGATTATAGTAGAGTTTGCCGTAAAGCCTGAGGGACTCTTCATGAAGCCATTGGACTCCATTGCGAAGAAACTCTTTGTGTGCGGTGCTGATTCTTGAATGGTCTAAAATAAGAAGCAGATAAGAAGCGGTATCGACATTAAGCTCTTTTGTCTTGGGAAAAAGGTCTTCTTGCGCAAACGTAAGAGTTTTTAAAGGCTCCGCCGCACCGTACAAAGAAGAGTTGTAAAAGAGCAAAACAGCTCCGCCTAAAAAGCTTTGTTTGAAAAAATTTCTGCGAGTACTTAAAATCATATTTTATTGTGCCGACATTTCTTCAAAACACTTATCTACATTCATATATGTTTTTCACGCATGGTTTTTAAAATCTAAAAGCACTTCCATACTCTAGTTTTTTTCACCGAAAAAAAGTCTGTCAAGACTAAATTTACCTGCTCCGTGTGATACAAAAATGAGTAAAAAAAGCATATAGTACAGCGGTATTTCAAAACCGTTATCACCTGCCGAAAAGCCGTTTGGAAGATGTACGGTTACTATAGCAACAATCATCACAACTATAAGCGGCAATGAAATAAGACGAGTTAAAAGCCCTAAGGTAAGCAGTATAACACCTGTTATCTCCGTACTCGCTGCCATGTAGGCATTGAACGTCGGAAACGGTATCCCCAAAGATGCAAACCAATCAGCTACGGAAGCCATGTCACTCCACTTCATCATCGCAGGCCCATAAAATCCGTATGCAATCGCCAACCGTGCGGTGAACAAAGCGAACGGCTTTGCATATTCACTCAACCTAGAAAACTCAAGATACATCTGTTTGTAGTTCATAACATACTCCAAAATCAATTCTTAAAACGTGGACATACTCGATGCCCCCGTAAGCGATAGAGTGCATAAGAAAGCACCAGATATTCAAGATATTTTAAAATTCCTTGAAAATTAGAAAGGCAACTTAATTAGTGCCACTTTTGCCGTTTTGCATCATCTCTTTTTTTTCTTCACCATATTTGCCGTTTTGCATCATCTCTTTTTTTCCTTCACCACATTTACCGTTTTGCATCATCTCTTTTTTTTCTTGACCGCATTTACCGTTTTGCATCATCTCTTTTTTTGCTTGACCGCATTTGCCGGAACCGCATTTCATACCTTCGGCATTTAGTGTCGTAGCACCAATGCTTAAAACTATTGCACCAGCTGCAACTAACGATAAAAAACTTAACTTTTTCATATGATATCCTTTAGTTTTATAAAATCAAAAATAATTGTATCACAACTATGAGAAATTTTTATGTGACAACGATTACATAAAGTTATGTACTAAAATTCTTGCGAAACTATAATAATTTCATATCGTTATCTGTATTTTTTACTTACTGCCGTTGCTTAAAAAAAGTTCATCACTGTTTTTTTGTAAAATATCTCTGTAATCATATACGGCATCAACATGCCTTACTGCTTCACTGCCTCTGGCATATCCATGTTTAAGCGTCTTATAATGCTTCTTTTGAGAAAGAAGAGGTAGAACTGTTTTTAAATCCGTCCAGCTATTTTGATTTAATCCTATCTGTTGTGCCAGTTTTTGAGCGTCAAAGAGATGCCCTAGCCCGATATTGTAAGCAGCAAGTGCAAATTTCATACGGTCTTCTCCCACAACTTCAGCAGGGATACTTTTTATCATCAAATCTAAATGTTTTGCTCCGCCAAATATGCTCTGCTTCGGGTCAACTCTATTTTTAACTTCATGAAAGTCTGCTGTTGATTGTGTCAGCATCATAAGCCCTCTAACTCCGGTATAGCTTCTTGCATTTGGACTCCAATGAGACTCTTGATACGAAAGTGCTGCCAATACAGAAAAAGGGATGTCGTACTTTAAAGAGGCTTCTTGAAAATATTTCTTATATTTTGGCAATCTGCTATTTATTCTCTCATTAAACGTGACCGTATCATAATAGTCAAAGAAAAGCACATAGCTGTAGTAATGGTCCTTTAAGCGTGCCATCTCTCCGCTTTGATTAAATCCATTTAACCAAGAGTACATATCCTCTTTTAACATGTGAGAATCAGGTGCCAAAACCCATGCTTGCTGCGCTCTGTTACTTATATCGAAAGCAAGTGCTATTTTTTGAAAATAGCGCTGATTTAGGGCATATATATTTGAATCCACAATAGTGCAGTCTATCTCGTTAGAATCCACTTGTGCAATCAGCTCCTCTGTTGAATATTCTGAGGCGCAAGTTGCATTTATATCAACTCCGTCTGCCTTTAGCTGCTCTATGGTTTCGCTGTAACCCGTATCCTCTCCCACAACCATTTTAAGATTTGCCAAATCATCAACATTGGTTGGAAATCTTCCATCAGAGAACAATCCTCTATTACAAATCACCTGCTCCTGAGCTTCAAAATATGATGGTCCGAAATTAAATTTCTTTTCTCTCTCTTTTGTTTTAGATAGTGCCGCCGATGTAATGTGGATATCCGGATTTTTACTAAGCTCGATTGCCTCTTTAATAGTATTTGCAGTGGTTATATTTAACTTAACTCCCAAATGTTTTGCGTAAGAATCAAGAAGGTCGTACTCAAAACCTTTCGGCCCGTCTGAACCGATATAGTATGTTGATGCCGAGTTTAAAAGCACGACATTAAGAACTCCACCATCCTTTATTTTTTTTACGGTTGTCTCTTTAAATATCTTTTTTACATCTTCATATAGTGTATGACCGACCCAGCCAAAAGCAAAAAGAGATGCAGCAAATAAAGCTAATGTTGTTTTTTTCAAATACGTTTCCATGTTAATAGTTTACACTTAAAAACTTACGCAAATATAAATCTATTTACGCCGTTTTCATACTCATGCGCCAAAACCTGATGGTGGACTTTTAGAATAGAATCGACAAGGTAGAGCCCAAGACCAAAACTGTTTTTTGACGGATTGTCTTTAGTAAAAGGCTCGATATAGTACTGAAGAGGATGCGAGATACACTCTCCTTGGCTCTCAAATGCCAACTCAGAGTTTTTTATTAATATTGTTACATGTGAATCCGGAGAATACTTGATGCCGTTGTCTATCATATTTTTTATAGCCGTTGTATAAAGTCTATAATTAGCATTAATTTTATGACTTGCATCAACATCGATAGTTACGCTGATTTTTTCAATCATTGCCATATCTATGGCGCCATCTATTATATCTACTAAACGATACTCTTTAAAATCTGTCTTCTCCCCAAGACTTGTTACCTCTTCAATAAGGGCAAATTCATTGACAAGTGATTCCAAGCGCCCAAAAATAGAACTAAATCTATCCCTCTGCTTTTGAGATTCCAACATCTGGGTTGCGATTGTCCCTTTTGCAATGGGAGTTTTTAGCTCATGCATAATATTTCTTAAAAAAAGAGTTCTCGACTCTAAAATAA
>JAURYA010000088.1 GCA_030654155.1 Sulfurimonas sp.
TCCATCATGAGCTGATGGCAGACGCCACTGCCGTCATAGACATGCGGCAGGCCCTGCTCCCTGGCAAACCGGCGCATCTTGTTGTGCGTGTTGGCGGCATCAATCGAGCTGCTCGGGGTATAGTGATCCATGACCAGAATCACCTTTTCGGCGTCGAAGACGCGGTCGGCCGCCAGCTTATTGCTGAAGATATCGATGGCCAGGGTGGCGGTGGCGTCGTTGGCCATCACACAATCGAGTTCGACGTCGACGATCTGGCCCGGCCGCACCACGGCATTTTTGCTGTGGGCTGCGATGATTTTCTCTACGGCATTCATTTCTCAAGCTCCTTGTAGTTTGGGTTAACGATCATGAACACACCTGTGCAGATTTGGCGTCCCTCCGCATTTCGTGATTGAACATCTACACGACCTTCTGATATAAGAAAAATACACGTTTCTCATGCAAGCTATAATCTGAGGTTATGTCATGATCGATGCTGAGCTCTACAAGGTGTTCTATACCGTTGGCCGTTGCGGCAACATTTCGACTGCGGCCGGACAACTTTTCGTCAGTCAGCCGGCCGTCAGCAAATCCATCAAGAAATTGGAGGATCTCACCGGCTGCACCCTGTTTATCCGCGGGTCGCGAGGCGTATCGCTCACCACAGAGGGGCAGATTCTCTTTGCCTACGTGCAGGAGGCCTTCGGGCATCTGCAGAATGGCGAGCAGGTGCTGAAAAAGATCAGGAATAAACAGGAAGGCCTGGTCAAGATCGGCATAAGCAATACCCTTTGCCGCTACTACTTCATCCCGCACCTTGAAGTTTTTCATCAGCAATATCCGGGCATCAGGATCACGATCGTCAACCGCACTTCCTCCGAAACCCTGAATTTACTGACGCAGGGACTGATCGATTTCGGCATCATCAGCATCCCCCGCGACCGCTCGGGTTTTATCTATCATGAACTGCTGACCATTGAGGATATCTTCGTGGCCGCAAAAAAATATCCCGAGTTGCCTGAGCCGGTCCCGCTCGCTGCCCTGAGCAGCTATCCCCTGATGATGCTGGAAAAGGACAATGTGACGCGCAGGTATATCGATGACTATCTGGCGGAAAAACAGGTTGTCCTGCAGCCGGAAATCGAGATCGGCAGTATGGATTTTCTCATAGATTTTGCCAGGATCGGCCTTGGTATAGCCCTGGTGATCAGAAATTTCGTTGAAGACGAACTGGCCCGGGGGCTGCTTGTTCAGCTGCCGGTGAGTCCTGCTATCCCTGCCAGAAAGGTGGGCCTTGTTATACCGAAAAACCTGCCGATTTCGATTGCGGCCGAGACCTTTATCAACTTTCTGCTCGAAAAAGCTCAG
>JAURYA010000091.1 GCA_030654155.1 Sulfurimonas sp.
TCATATAGTGAGCCTACTCCGCCACTTGCAATTATTACACTGTCGGCATATATATTTCTGCTCTCTCTATGGTCTAGCACAGTAACACCGTAGCACTCGCCATCTTTTATAAGCAAATCCACAACTCTGGCATCAGTTAGCATTGGATGGGGATTTTGCTCCAACAAAAAGTAGTGCATGTGTCTGCCTGTTGCATCTCCGCCTGCATGAAGTATGCGCTCTTTTGAGTGGGCTGCCTCTTTTGTATAGAGCAATTTCCCGTCTCTGTCTTTGTCAAACTCAAATCCGCGTGATATTAAATCATCAATGACACCCCTTGAGCTTTCACTCAAAACTCTTACCGCCTCTTCAGAGCAAAGTCCAGCTCCGGCATCAAGAGTATCTTTTATATGCAGCGGAATATCCTCTTTATCAATGGCTAGCGCTATACCGCCTTGGGCATAAAAGCTGTTACACTTGAAAGTTTCTCTTTTGTTTATAAGGAGAACTTTTTTTTCTCTAGGCAGATGCATAGCGGCATAAAGACCCGCTACACCGGCACCTACTATTATCACATCATATTTCATCTATTTACATTATCGCTTTCATTATTATCACTGTTTGGCTTTTTGATAATAAATTTTATATTATTATCGCCCTGCGGCGCATCCTCTAAATAATATGGATCCGCCCTGTATCCACATCCACTCAAACTTAATAAAAACATTGCTATAATTACTAAATGAAAAACGCTGCTCAAATTATAAACTCTATTCAAAGTAGACCTCAATTCTCTAAACTATCTTATTACGAGTGTATTAAAATAGTACAATCTATGTTCACTGCACCTGTACAAAAAATGATCAACTTTGCCTATATAAAAAACAGAACCCTATTTTTTGTATTTAATCATCCCGTTGGGAAACAAGAGTTTGATAATAATATACAAAGCATTAAAAGTGCTTTAAAGTTTTATATGCCCGAGGAGTGCAAAGAGTGTGAAGAGAGTCTGTTTGATGATATAAAGGCTTTTGTAACCCATACTCCGAAAAAGAATCAAGAAAATTTCAAAGAGGTAAAACAAATCTATAAAGAGCGTTCAACCGGTAATTTTGAGGTAAATATAGACGAAACGAGGCTCAGAGAGCTTGTAATGTCAATTCAAAAAATCATAAAAGAAACTAACAATAATGAATCTTGAAGAGACCATAAAACAGCTACCAAATTCTGCCGGAATATACCAGTATTTCGATAAAAACGGACATCTACTCTACATTGGAAAAGCAAAAAGTCTGGCAAAAAGGGTAAAGAGTTATTTTAACTTCACTTCGGAGCTAAAACCCAAACCAAATTTATCTGGCAGAATCACAAAGATGATTTCTGAGACGCTCTCTATGAACTATATAGTCGTAAACTCAGAACATGATGCGCTAATACTTGAAAATTCACTTATAAAACAGCTTACTCCAAAGTACAATATTTTGCTCAGGGACGATAAGACATACCCTTACATCTACATTGACAACTCACAGACTTACCCAAGGTTTGAGATAACAAGAAAAATTATAAAATCTCCAAATATTAAATACTATGGTCCGTATTCCGTGGGTGCTCGAGATATTTTGGACTCAATCTATGAGATATGCAAGCTTGTCCAAAAAAAGGGGTCTCTTAAATCAAAAAAACTCTGCCTCTACTATCAGATAGGAAAATGTCTGGGTCCTTGCGAGCTGGAAGTTTCAGAAGAGGCTTACAAAAAAGAGCTTGAAACAGCAAAAGAGTTGATTCAAAACAAAAAAATATTGATAAAAAAACTAGAAGAGAAGATGCTCTTTTATGCCGAGAATCTCCGTTTTGAGGAGGCAAGCGAGATAAGAGACAGATGCGAGAGGATTGGCCGCTCAGAGATTAAGAGCGAGATAGATTTTGCAAGCGATGAAAATTATGACATCTTTGTAGTGCAAAACGCATCAAGCAGAGCAGTTGTTGTCAGAATATTTATGCGAGAGGGCAAAATAATCTCCTCTACTTACGACTATATTCAACTGCATGAAGGGTATGATGAAGATGAGATATACCAAAGGGTAATAATGGAGTTCTACTCTAACGGTAAACCTCCCATTGTAGCACCAATTTTGGTAGCCTCAGAGTTTGAAGGCAGAGATATTATAGAGAGCTACCTCACGACACTTTTTGAAAAAAAAGCACATATAAAAGTGCCAAAAACAGGAAATAAAAAACAGCTTATCGATTTGGCTCTCATCAACGCCTCCGAGCTTTTAAAAAAAGAGCATAAACAGAGCGATATCGAAATAATAGATGAAATAAAAGAGCTTTTTTCACTGCAAAAAACTCCTAATCGTGTAGAAATTTTTGACAACTCACACATGTCTGGAGTGGCAACCGTCGGAGCAATGGCGGTCTATGAAAACGGCAAATTTGATAAAAAAAGCTATCGTATCTACCATCTTGATGCAAGAGATGAGTACTCTCAAATGAGAGAGCTTCTCACAAGAAGAGTGGAGAGTTTTTCTAAAAACTCCCCGCCTGCTTTATGGGTTTTAGACGGCGGGAGCACACTCTTAAACTTAGCAATTGAAATTTTGGAGTCAGAGGGAATTTTTTTAGATGTTATTGCCATATCAAAAGAAAAAATTGACGCAAAAGCCCATCGTGCCAAAGGAAAAGCAAAAGATATCATCCACACAAAAGAGAGCACTTTTAAACTACATGAGAGCGATAAAAAACTCCAATGGGTACAAAAGCTAAGGGATGAAGCGCACAGATGCGCCATAGGCTTTCATAAAAAAACCAAGCTAAAACTTGATCAAGAGAGTAAACTTTTAGCACTAAAAGGAATATCTCAAGCAAAGATTGTAAAGTTACTAAAACACTTTGGCACGTTTGAAGCACTAAAAAAATCAAGCGTTGAAGAGATAAGTTCTATTTTAAACCTAAAAGATGCAAATATAATAAAAAATATTTATATATAAGTTTTTTTTTAAACTATTAATGATATATTTAGTCGAGTTTATGACGTTAACTATATTACACAGAGGTTTTTATGAACAAAGTTGTACCAAAAAATGAAGAGTATATTTTTGAAGGCAAAGTAGCTATTAGTCAAACAGATTTAAAAGGTAACATAACTTTTGTTAATAGAAAATTTTGTGAAATATCAGGTTATACAATTGATGAGCTTATCAACAGCAGTCACAGCATAATAAAGCACCCAGACGTTGAGGAATCCATATATGAAAAGATGTGGAAAACTCTAAGTAGCGGTCAAGTGTACAACGGCATGCTTAAAAACCTGCGTAAAGACGGCCGTTACTATTGGACCGATATAGAAATTGCTCCGATACTCGACAAAAAAGGGCAAACAACAGGATATATCTCCGTAAGCAAGCCTTCTCCTAGAAAAAACATTCAAGAGAGTGAAAAAGCAAAGGGTTCAAATGTTAATCTATAATCATAAAAAAGAGTTTTTAGGAATTGATGAGAGTGATTTAAAAATTCTTGGTCTCTCGAGTCTCGCAGATTTACGCGCTGAAGTAGCAGATTTTGCTGATCTATTTGTAAAATCACCTGGGTACATTCATAATTTTAAACATGTTCACTGGATTGATTATATTACATGTAACGACAGCGGTGTAGATTCCAAAGCAATTATTAATGTTAAAGGCAAGAGCTATTCAACAACCATAGATATCAGAACTATCTATTTAGTCGATAACCCAGCGCAGAAAGCCTACGTTATAGAACTGCCAAATATTAAAGCTCTATCACAAGCGCAAAATGAAAAAATAGCTATCAGTGCAGCGCAAAAACAAGATGAGCCGGTAACTCCTCCAAAAGATACTCCAAAAAATGATGTCACACACGAGCGTCTAAATCCAAATATAGTTAAAGACATTTATGAGGAAGATACCCACGAGTTTGGCTTTGACGTTGGCAAACCTCTTGAGACAGAGATTGAAAAAGAGAAGAAAGAAGTTGTAACAGAGCCCGTTATTGAAAAAGAAAAACCTGTTATTAAAGAGCCTGTTAAAAAACCGATTGTTGAAAAAAAAGAGGAACATAAAGAAGAGGACTCTTTTGCAAATTACATATATGACCCGAATGTTGCATCTGAAGACCTTGGCTTGCCGATAGATTTGGTAGAAGAGTTTGTACAGGATTTTATTGCTCAGGCAAATAGTTTTAAAAATGACCTTTACGAATCAGCAAAATCAGGAAGTAGCGATAATCTAAAAATACAGTCTCACAAACTCAAAGGTGTTGCCGCAAATCTTAGAATTGAAGATGCGCTGGACGCCTTAAGTATAATCAACTCATCAAGCAATGATGATGAAATTATGGCAAATCTAGATAGATTGTATAGAATTATAAGCAAACTAGGCAACAGAGAAAACACGGTAGTTAAAGCTGCGGTTAGCGCGGGAAAACCTAAAGAGGTGGAAGAGGATCTTGTTTTATCATTTAAAGATGAGAGCTTTTCTCCTGCTAAAGATGAGAGCTTTTCTCCTGCTAAAAAAGCTGATAAACAAAAAGATTTATCAACTATAGAGATTGATGATTCACAAGTTCCTGACTCCATAGATATGCCAGAGCTGGCAGATGATGAATTTTTGAAACAAAAACCTATTGCAGAAATAGATGAAGATATGATGATTGATGAAGATATGATGATTGATGAAGATTTACCATTATTAAGCAAGCCAGAGAGCGTTGTTCAAGATAAAGTCAAAGAAGAGATACAAGAAACTGTTCTGCACTATGATAAAAAAAAGATAGCGCATGATATTGGCTTGGACATAGATAGTTTTAATGAGCTGTTTGAAGATTATTTGGGCGAGACAAAAGAGCTCTCAGAGTCAATGAGCAGCTCCATTGAAAAAAATGATTTATATGCATGTAAAAATGCCGCTATAAAACTAAAAGGGATGAGTGAAAATATGAGAATTCACGATTTTGACAGCTCTCTAGAAGCTATTATTAACTCGGCAGATGCAGATAGCGCTAAACCTTTTGTAAAAAGTGTTCTCTCAAAAATAGATTTAATCTCAAAAATAGAGGGTAAATAATGCAACTTGGATTAAAAAATAGATTAAGGATAATAAGTCTTTTACCGATTATTATTCTCTTTTCGGTAACAAGCTACTATCTTTACAGCTCTTATGTTTCATTTAACGCGGCACAAGAGCTTCAAGACAAATTGGATCAAAACAAGCATCTTAATGAAATAGTAGGTAACGTTGCCCGTGAACGTGGTATGAGTGCGATGTATCTCGGTAACAAAACAGAAAATATTTTAAAATCTCTTAATGAGCAGAGAAAAGTTGTTGATGAAAAGGCAGCCAAATATCTTGAGTATTCACAAAATAATAAAACACTCCATACACACAAAGAGAGCACAAACAAATCAGAGTGTGTAGCTTGTGCCAACATAGACGGAGTTATTGCTTCTATGGCTAAAATTAAATCGGTTAGACCGCTTGTAGATGAACATAAAATAGAGTTCAATGAAATGTTTATGAACGTTTATGTTGTGGCTCAGGAAGTTTTTATTAAGCAACTGGAGCAAATCGCAGATAATCAGGTAGATAAAGAGATTAATGAGCTCTACGCTCTATATATCTCAATGGTTAATGCTAAAGAGGCTTCGGGAATTGAGAGAGGTTATCTTGCATATATCATCTCCCGTTCGACAGCATTGGAAAGCGAAGACTTAAATAAGTGGATTTCTGTTATCGGCAAAGCTGATGCTATTAACTATGTGGGGATACATAACAAAACCCTAGTAACTAAACTAGACGCACTATTTAAGACTCAAGAGAGCACAGAGTTATTTCAAGATATAAACAATGAAAGAACCTCGATTATTTCAGTTGCATCTAGTGGAGAGTATGAGATTGACTCCGGTATTTGGTTTACCATGTTGTCGGAAAAGATTAACATTATTTCTGAAGCAGAGAACTTGCTTCTTGGTGCCATGAATAACAGGGCAAGTGATGTACAAAAAACTTCTCTGCAAGTCCTAATAATAACACTATCGGTATGGCTTGTTGCGATTGTTCTTGCAATTCTTGGTTATCTCTTGTCAAACGAGATTACCAACAACATAAAACACCTCGAGAGTGTTCTAGGAAAAGTTGCTGAGGATTATGACTCAAGCAGCAGACAAATAAATCTTCATACATCTGAAGGTACAGACTTGGCATACGAGCTTCTTGAAGAGATTATTGAGCAGACAAAAAGAGATAAACTCTCTGCCCAAGAGGCGAGTGAAGCAAAATCAATGTTCTTGGCGAACATGTCACATGAGATACGTACTCCGCTAAACGGGATTGTAGGATTTACGGAACTTTTAAAAGATTCAGGCTTAAAAGAAGAGCAGAGTGAATTTGTCGACATTATTGAAAAAAGTTCTGAAAACCTGCTTGAGATTATCAACAACATTCTTGACCTTTCAAAAATTGAGAGCAATAAACTTGAAATAGAGCATATCGCATTTAACCCTATATTGGAATTTGAAAGCGCTGTTGAAGTTTATGCGGTTCGTGCTAGTGAAAAACATATCAATCTCGGCTGTTTCATTGACCCAAGTCTTGAGTTCCCGCTTAAAGGTGACCCTACAAAGCTTAAAGAGGTTATCATTAACCTTCTTTCAAATGCCGTTAAATTTACCAACAATGCCGGTTCAATTAACGTCAACATCAGGAGAGTTAATTCTGGTGAAATAGGTAAAACAAGAGTTAAATTTGAGATTCAAGATAGCGGTATCGGTGTTACGAGTGAACAAAAATCTAAAATCTTCGAAGCATTTTCTCAAGCCGACACTTCTATTACGCGTAAATACGGCGGTACGGGTCTTGGACTTACAATTTCAAGTAATTTCGTTGAGCTTATGGGCGGTAAACTTGACTTAGAGAGTAAAATCGGAGAGGGCACAACTTTCTTCTTTACTATTGATTTTGAAGAGGTTGAAACTCTAAACGAAAGTTCTCAAGGAAGTTTTAACACTCTAAAAGCACTGATTTTGAGCGACTCAGTAAAACTTAAAAAACAGGACAGATATTTAAGAGAGTACCTTGATTATTTTGGGGTCGGATATACGACAATTAAAGATATAAGCAAAATAGAGATTCTTCAAAAAGAAGCAAACTATAATCTTCTGTTTGTAGATTATGATTATGTAACGGAAGATGCTCTGCGTGAATTTGCAAAACTTCCTCAAGAGCTTATAGTTTTAACAAAATCAAATTTAATGAAGCGAGTAGATTCGTTGGGCTTTGATATATTTAAAATTCTTTATGAGCCTATACACTCTACTAAAATAAAACTGGCATTAGAGAACTATATATTGTTAAATTCAACTACTCAGGTTGTTAAAAAACAGTCTCGTAAAAAGTTTGACCTAAGCAAATCAAAATTTGTTGCTAATGTCTTAGTTGCGGAAGACAATATAATAAATCAAAAACTTATCCAAAGAACACTCGAGGATTTAGGATTAACGGTGACCATTGCGAACAATGGTCTTGATGCTTTTCAAAAAAGAAAAGACTCAAAATTTGATCTTATATTTATGGATATTCAAATGCCGTTCCTTGACGGTGTTGAAGCAACTGCTGAGATTTTGGAGTGGGAGCATGACTACAATCAGCCTCACACACCTATCGTTGCGCTAACGGCAAACGCCCTAAAAGGTGACAGAGAGAAATTCCTAGCTGCGGGACTTGATGAGTATACAACAAAACCTCTTGTTCGCACGGAGATAATATCCGTACTTAACAACTTCTTAGCTGATTATATAGTTGAAGCTACCGACATGCCAAAAGCCGAAGCTCATGAGACCCAAAATATGACCGCGCAAGATGTTCTGGTGGAAAAGCTCACTGAAGCCCAGCAACATACTGCCCCTGCATATAGAGCAGATATTTTAATAGCCAAAAAAAGCGCTTTTGAAACAAGACTCTACACTAAAGTAATAGAGGCAATGGACGGCTTAACATATGAGATAGCATCCTCTTTGATAGACTTTCAAGAGCTGATAAACAACTACTCTTACAAAGTTGTTCTTTTTGACAAGGAGTATAGTGATTTAGATGTGCAAGAGATAGCTTCAAGCATTAGAAAACTGAGCCTTTCTAACAGACTTGAATCCCATGTCGTCCTAGTAGATGATTCTATACAAAAAAACAGTTCACAGCACGTAGAGTACGTAGATGAAATTATCGATAATGTAGTAAACAGGGATTTATTAAAATCCCTATTTACAAAATATGCCTAAAAGGAAAAATAGATGTCAAAAGAGTTAATAATACTAGCGGTCGATGATGATTTGATAAATCTTAAGCTCTTAAAATCGATACTGATGAAAAATCCTGATGTCAAAGAGGTAATAGAGGCAAAAAATGGTGCTGACGCTATTGGTCAGATAAAATCAAGAAGTGACATAAGTCTTATTCTTTTAGACATTATTATGCCTATTATGAATGGATTAGAAGTGCTTAAAGTTGTTCGTTCCGATAAAAATATAGAGCAGATTCCTATTATTGTTTTAACAACAGATGAGACAAAAAAAACCGAAGCACTAGAACTTGGTGCTAACGATTTTTTAATGAAGCCGATAAGAAGTGTTGAATTGATGCAAAAGATAGATTCAATTATAATCTAAATACTAAATCATAGAAGAAGTTTTAAACCAAAACCTGTTTTAAAACTTCTTCTATTCTGCTTACGGGAACAATCTCTAGCGATTCTCTTACCTCGCTAGGAATATCATCTAAATCTCTCTCATAATTTTTTAACGGAATAAGAACCTTGCTCATCTCTGCTTTATGTGCTGCAATCAGCTTCTCTCTAAGCCCGCCTATTGGCAGAACATCCCCGCTAAGCGATACCTCTCCTGTCATCGCAATTTCTGAACGAACTTTTCTACCGCTTAGGATTGAAGCAATTGCGCTAACAAGAGCTATACCGGCACTTGGTCCATCTTTTGGAGTTGCACCGTCGGGAACATGTATATGCAAATCGTAACGCTTGTAAACTTCACTAGAATCAACCTCCGACTTATCTTCCATCTCTTTTGCCAAGAGCGGGATATTTTTGGCATCTATTTTTAATTTTTTAGTATCAATTAGAGTTTTTACAACGCTGTATGCGATTATTGCCGACTCTTTCATAACTTCGCCGAGACTGCCGGTAAGCTGCATGGAGCCCTTGCCTTTTATGCGGATACTCTCTATCTTTAAAACATCTCCGCCGACTGCCGTCCAAGCAAGACCATTAACAACTCCGACAACCGGAATCCTTGTTGTTTTTTCTATCTCAAATACTGTTTTATCAAAATAATCTTTAAGATTTTTTTGAGTCAGTGAAACTTTATTGATTTTTGGATGTTCCAAAATTTCACGAGCAACTTTTCTTGACATGTTGGCAAGACGGCGGCGAAGATTACGAACGCCTGCTTCGCGGGTATAGCTATGAATCAGCTCTTTTAGAGCCGGTTTTGAGATGCTGACTTCCGATTTTCTAAGTCCATGCTTTTTAAGCTCTTGCGGTAAAAGATATCTTGATGCTATCTCAAATTTTTCTTGAGGAGTATATGAGCTAATGCCGATAAACTCCATTCTATCACGCAGAGGTGCGGGAATATTGCCGACATCATTTGCCGTTGCTATAAATATAACCTTGCTCAAGTCAATACTGAAGTTAAGATAGTAGTCACGAAACTCTTTGTTTTGTTCAGGGTCTAGTATCTCTAAGAGTGCAGCCGTCGGGTCGCCTCTTCCTGTTTTTGCGACTTTATCAATCTCATCCAAAACTATAACAGGATTCATTTTTTTAGCGTCAATAAGCCCTTGAGTTATACGTCCGGGCATTGCTCCGACATAAGTTCTTCTGTGCCCTCTTAACTCATTTACATCTTCAAGCCCGCCGAGCGCTATCCTGATGAGCGGTCTTTTTAAGGCTTCGGCAATTGAGTTCGCCAATGATGTTTTACCGACTCCGGGAGGTCCCCAAAAGCAGATTATTGCGCCTGAATTGCCTTTTACGCCTCTTAACTCCATCAGCTCTTTGACTGCGAAAAATTCAGTAATTCTCTCTTTTGGTTTTTCAAGTGAGAAGTGGTCTTTGTCAAGCTGTTTTTCCACTTCGCTTATTTTGAGCTCTTTCTTGCTCTCATCCCCAAAAGGAATCTCCAAAGCCCAGTCAAGATATGTTTGAGTCATTGAAGCATCGGAAGAGTCAGGGTGCATGCGAGAAAATCTCTCTATCTGCTTGTTTATCTCTTTATAAGCTTCCGGGCTCATCTTCTCTTTTTTGGCCTCAAGCTTTCTTCGATACTCTTGCATCTCTTCGTCTCTTGAAGTATCGCTTCCAAGCTCTTTTTGAATCTGCTTTAGCTGCTCTTTTAAAAAATACTCTTTGTTTATCTTCTCTATGTGTGTATGCACTTTTGAGCGAATCTCTTTTTGAAGTTTGTTAGCTTCAATCTCATCAATAAGATGCTCTATAAGGTCTAAAAATCTCTTCTCAGTGTTCGATTCTACAAACAAGCCGTAAGCCTGCTCTTTCTTTATCTTAACGGTACTGCAAATAAGGTCGATGATGCGGTTATAATCATGATTTTCTTCTATTGTTCTAAGTAAATCTGGCGGAAAATAGTTGCTCACGCTTGCAAGTATTCTGACTTTTTCACGAAGAATTTCCAGTATTGCGTCTATCTTTATGGAGTTTACGTTTGTTGCTTCTATTATATTTACTGTTGCAATCAGCGGATGCTCACTGATCTTTGCAAAAGTTTTTGCACGAGCCAAGCCCTGAAAAAGAACCTTAACTCTTCCATCGGGAAGCGCCACTTTTCTCATAATAGAACCGACTACACCTGCGTCGTAAAGCGACTCAAACTCTCGCTCTCCCTCTTGTGATGGCTTAGTTGGACAAACTATTACTAAAGAGCCGTCTTCTATGGCTTTTGTAGCCGCCAATATATTGCTCTCGTCACTCAAAAAAAGCGGTGCAATCATAAAAGGGTATAAGAAAATATCATCTTCGGCAATAACGGGTATATTTGTAGGAAAATTACTATAATCACTTAGTTTCATTGTTATCTCCGGATACATTATCATCCTCTGATACAGAATTTCTTGATACAACACTTTTTGTATCAGGTATCAGAAATTCATACCAGCTAGAAGTACCGTCTCCCTCAAACCATGCACGATACCAAGAGGCAGTTGCTCTATTTATATCTTGTGAGAGTATCCATGGCTGTGGATTTACGCTTCTGTAATAGTCGGCACTTTTTGGCTTATCAAGTCTTTCGTAAAGGTCGGTTATCTCTTCATTTAACACAAACTGCGCAAGATAGAGGCGGGTAAGCATTGTGTTTACAATCTCTGTGTACATAGAGTTTGGGTAGTTGGATTTAAACGCTTCTCCGTCTGTTATTGCTGCATCTATCAAAACCTGATCACGTCTTGGATTTGGAAGAGCTTTATATTTTGCTTTTATCTTTAAAAACTCCGCCTCCTCTTTTTCGTTTGGCGTTGCATACCTTTTTATATACTCATCTAAAAAATGCTCACTAAGAAGATACTCCTCCTCGTGCATGTGAGCGATTGCCAGTATCATGGTTGCCTCAGGAAGCAAAGGAGAGCCGATATGCTCGCCTTGGAGTGAGCTGTAGTAACTGTCTGCATGCTCCAAATCACCGTGAGAAACATTCTCTACTATTTTAGAGTACCAATACATTGCAGGTTTGTTATACTCCTCAACGCTCTTTGAACAGTTTGTAAAAAGCAGCGCTATAGGCAAAAGAGCGATTATCTTGTAAGTTTTTAATTTCATTAAATATATTCCTGATTATAAATAGGTTGATATTTTATCTAAAAGATATACAACACTCATTAAACTAGGTACATTTTATGCTTAAAGTGATACAATTAACGAAATTTACAAGAAGGGTTTTTATGAAATTTGATATCTGTGTGCCTATTTTAGGCTTCGAAAATGTAAAGCAAGTAACCTTGGAAAAGATTGATGATATTTTTATGAAAATGCAGTCAGTTGAAGATAAATATATCTCTTTTACTCTAGTTAACCCGTTTGTTCTAAGAGAGTATGATTTTGAAATTCCTGACAACACGCAACAACTGCTCGGCATAGATAAAAATTCCAACCTAATCATTTTAAATATCGTCCTTATCCAATCCCCGATAGAGAACTCGGTAGTAAACTTTATAGGACCTATGGT
>JAURYA010000104.1 GCA_030654155.1 Sulfurimonas sp.
AAGGTATGGTAGATTCAGATTTATATAAGTTTAAAACCAAAAAATCAATAAAAGGAGTAAACTAAACCCTCGTCGCTTAAGGTTACAATTCGTAATTTTTTTTACGAATTTCTGCCGAATTTAACTCCGCCGTTGACAATATTGACACAGTCATTGGGAGGCTTGATATTTGAAAGTTTTTAATATCACTTAATATTAGAGGAGGTAGGCACAACGTAAGCCGAGTTTTGTTTTGATAGCATTAATCTACATTACTATTTACATAGTAACTCTAGCGAAACAGTAGCATAAGCAGCTCTGCGGTGTTTATACCGCAGAGCTACCCTTAAGACGCTGACCACCTGTTTCTTGCTGCCATGTTGGGTTTACAAGCTCTCTATATTGCTATAAAGACTGGTGGGCTCTTACCCCACCCTTTCACCTTTACCACTTTTAGTAAACTAAAAATGGAAGTCTGCTCTCTGTTGCACTTTCCCTCGCATTACTACGGCCATTAGTTAAATGGAACACTGTCTTAGAGCAGCTCGGACTTTCCTCTTAATGTTAATTAAGTCGCTATCTGTTGTACCTGCGAAATAGTACAAAAAAATTCCTTTATATCTCTTTTTTTACAATATGAACAATTGTTCATATGCTATTTTTATATTATGAACAATTGTTCACTTTACATAAGGATAGATTAACAGTTGTTCATATATAATTCTTTTTAAATTAACAAGTGTTCATATACTTAAAAAGGTTGATATATGCCAGAAAATAAGCCCGTTCAGAAGAAGTCAAATACCAAGCAAAAGATAATAAAAGTCTCATCCGCTCTCTTCTCGGAGCATGGATATAAGTCAACAAGCGTGCGAAAAATAGCTTCAGAAGTAGGTATAAGAGAGAGTGCTTTATATAATCACTTTAAAAACAAAGAGGAGATATTTTTATGCGTTGCAAAAGAGATATTTACCACCCCTTTTGATGAAAAAGGTAGTGATGTAAAAGAGTCTGCATTAAAAGGAAAAGCTTTTTTACAAAAATTTGCTATGCAATACAAACTTCTCACATTTGATAAAAACAACGAAAATATGTTTAGGCTGTTAATGATAGAGCTGTTTCAAAATAGAGAGCTTAGAGAGCAGTTCATGAACGAATTTCACAACGAAAATATAAAAATGCTCTCTGAGGCTTTCTTTATAATGATGCAAAATTCACTGATACGCTCAGCTGACCCTATGATGGTATCTTATGAGTTTTTATCCACCCTATTCTATATTAGGCTTCAGATAACGCTCCTGCGATTTGACAGCAGCTCTACGAATAGCCTATCAACACAGTTTGAGAAGCATGTAGAGTTCTTTTGGGATAGTATTAGAATATGATATTTTAAAATATTGCTTGAGGGATTATGGATATTGTTTAATATTAAGAGCAGAAATAAAAAAAAGCAGCCCATTTAAGAGCTGCCATTAAGAAAATGACTATTTAGCCATTGCTTCTTTAGCGTATTTCTCGCCAAGTTCATATGCTAACTTATTAGCTGCATGAACTTTAGTCGGTACTTTAGAAAGCATTGTATCAATCAACGATTGCTTAGGAAGCACATTTGTCATAGTATTTGTTATAGCTAGTGCAACAACAGATTGTGTAATAACATTACCAACCTCTTCTTTTGCAATAGTAATAATAGGTATCTCATGAATAACCCATTTTTTGCGATCTTCATCAGTTGGAGTAACTAAGTTTGGATCTACAACAATTATTCCGCCTGGTTTAACACCGTTTTTAAACTGCTGATAAGAGACATTTGCAACAGAAAGCATAAAATCAATTTCGCCCTCATTTGCATATGGATAACGAATTTCATCATCATCCAGCGTAATATCAACAACCGTTGGACCACCACGAACTTGTGATGTATATGTTGCAGTCTTTAAACCATTTCCGCCATTTTCAATCTTGCATGCTGCCATTATTTCGCCAGCTAGTAAAACACCCTGCCCGCCAACACCAGTAAATCTTAAAGAATTTCTCATATTAGCTCCCTATATCTTTTTCACAAAATCGTCTTGAGTGATTTTACCACGTTTGCCCTGAGCGGCTTTTATAACCTCTTCATACATATCAGTATATTCAGGTTGCACAACCTCTCTTAAAACGCCCGTAGCAAGTTTGTTCATCTGCTCTTCAGGCGGAAGTTCATCCCACTTTTTCTTAGGAACAGTGATACTGTCAATCCAGTTTAAGTTTTCCATAGCATTAGCCATTTTATTTTTACGGCCAAGGTTAATATGGCAGTTAGAAAGAACTTCTATAAAACTAAAACCTTTATGCTCAAAACCTTTAACTAGAACTTTCTCTAGCTTTTTAGGGTCAATCATAGATTCACGAGCAACAAATGAAGCGCCAGCACCTATTGCTAGATTTGCAACATTAAAAGTCGGGTCAATATTACCGTTTTGTGCAGACACACACCACATACCCTGAGGAGTAGTTGGAGAAATCTGTGAATTTGTAAGACCATAAATAAAGTTATTTATAAGAATAAAGTTAAGGTTTATATTACGACGACAACCGTGAATTGTATGGTTACCACCGATTGCAAGACCATCACCGTCACCGGCAACAACGATTACATTTATTTTAGGATTAGCAAGCTTTATCCCTGTTGCATAAGCAATTGTACGACCATGAGTCGTGTGAACAGTATTACAGTCAATATATGAACTAAAACGTCCAGAACATCCGATTCCTGAAACAACACATACTTCAGTATTCATATCCCAGCCCATTTTTTCAATAGCACGGATAGTAGCTTTTAAAATAACACCATCACCACAACCCCAACACCAAAGTGTCGGCATTTTATTTACACGTAAATATTTATCATAATTAAATGCCATTACATCATCTCCTTAACTTTTGCTACCATTTCAGACGGTGCTATCGGGCGACCATTTGCTTTAAGCAGTGTAGTAAAATCATCTCTTTTGATAATTCTTTCAATTTCTTTAGAGTATTGACCCATATTAAGCTCTGTAATAAAAATTTTATCTTTGAACTTTACACCAATTTCAGCAATTTTTTTAGCTGGAGAAGGCCATAATAAAATTGGTCTAAACATACCAGCTTTAATTCCCTGTTCACGAAGTTTATTAACCGCTTCATATGCACCAAGACCAATTGAGCCATAAGCAATGATACAAACTTCTGCATCATCCATCATATACTCTTCGTAGTCTGGCAAATCATCTAGTCCATCATTCTCTTTTGCAACTGTGTTGATTTTACCGACTAGACGCTCAATATTGAATTCACATTGAACTGCGTCTTCAGTTGGGAAACCTTCATAACCATGGTGTAATCCAGTAATATGGTATTTATATCCTTTAAACATAGGATTTAATACAGCCGGTTTATTCATAGGAACATCATATGGTTTGTAATCAGCCGGAGCACCATCAAACGTAGCACGATTAACAACACTAGCTTCAACTTCTGCTAAATCAGGAATTACAGCCTTACCATGCATATGACCAATTGTTTCATCCAAAAGGATAAACACCGGAGTCATATATTTTTCAGCCAAGTTAAATGCACGTACAGTTTGAGTATAACACTCTGTTAAACTGCCTGCACATAGAGTTATAGAAGCAAAATCTCCGTGAGTCGGATATTGCGCTTGACCTATATCTGCTTGAGATACACGAGTTGGAAGACCAGTTGATGGACCACCGCGCATAACATTTACGATAACCAATGGAATTTCTGCAATAAAACCAAAACCGATTTGTTCAGCTTTAAGTGAAATACCAGGACCCGAAGTTGCAGTGTAAGATTTAACACCAGTCATAGATGCACCTAAAGCAGCACAAATACCGGCAATTTCATCTTCCATCTGAATAAATTTTCCGCCAACTTCCGGTAAAAGGTCAGATGCTACGTGCATTACTTCAGATGAAGGAGTGATTGGGTATCCGCTAAAAAATCTAGCACCGGCATCAATTGCTGCCATTGAACATAGTTCATTACCTGTTGAGATTTCTTCTCTTGCCATTATTTAACTCCTTGTTCGCTAAGTGACATATAATTATTTGCAATAACTGCTACTTGTCTATTTTTTGAGTCATCAGTTAATTTTGCAAATTTATACTCTTTTTTATCCGCTACATATATAGCAAAGTCTGGACATGACAATTCACACTCCATACAGCCTATGCAAGCCTCTGGATGCTGAACAGATATCATTGCGCCAAGTATAGACTTGTTGTCATATCTCATTCCAAGCACACCAGCCGGACATACAGAAACACAAATATCACATGCCTTACAGTTGTTTGTGTTTACCCATACAGGTTGATTACCTGGGTTTTGCGTTTTAAAAGTTCCCATTTATTCTCCTCTTTATTTTAAAGCACTAAGCAAGCTCGTACTATTTTTAACGTTTATTTCTTAAATTAACGTTAATTTAATTTTCATAAACAGATTAACTAAGTTTAATTAATATAACTCTGAATTGTGCTGATAACGCCTCATGAATAGTAAGCAATGTTACCTAATGAGGCTCGCACTAAGACTCTCTTATCTCTTAGCTAAAACTTCCGCTATTGCTTTTCCAATATCTGCAGGACTCACAACAACTTTTACGCCAGCTGCTTCTAATGCTGCCATTTTCTCGTGCGCTGTACCTGCTCCGCCGCTTACAATTGCGCCCGCGTGCCCCATTCTTTTACCTTGTGGAGCAGTTTGACCTGCGATAAAAGCAACAACAGGCTTTTTGATATGCTCTTTAATAAATGCTGCTGCTTGAATCTCAAGATCCCCACCGATTTCACCAATCATAACGATTGCATGAGTCTCTGGATCTGCTTCAAACATTGGAAGAAGCTGCTTGTATGAAAGACCAATAATCGGGTCTCCGCCGATACCGACAGCAGTAGAAATACCAAAACCTTGTTTTACAACTTGGTTAGCACCCTCATAAGTCAGAGTACCTGATTTTGAGATTAGTCCAACATTCCCTTTTTTGAAAATCATTCCAGGCATAATTCCGATTTTACACTCTTCTGCCGTGATAATACCGGGACAGTTTGGTCCGATTGTTTTCATGTTGTGCTTAACAGCATAAGCTTTAGCTGCCTGCATATCTCTTACCGGCGCGCCCTCTGTTATGATAACGGCAAGGTCAATTCCTGCATCTGCAGCTTCCATAACAGCATCCGCAACAAAAGCAGGCGGAACGAAAATCATAGAAACAGTAGCGCCTGTAGATTTAACAGCCTCTTTAACAGTGTTAAATACAGGTTTGCCTAAATGCTCAGTACCCCCTTTGTTTGGAGTAACTCCGCCAACTATTTTAGTTCCATATGCCATACACTGCTCAGCATGAAAAGAACCCTCTTTTCCTGTAAAACCTTGAACGATTACTTTTGTATCTTTATTTACTAATATACTCATATAAATCCCCTCCTTACTTAGCTTGTTTTGCAGCTGCTACTGCTTTTGCAGCACCATCAGCCAAGTCTGTAGCTGCTATAACATTTGCAATATTTGCATTTCTTAAAATCTCAGCAGCTTCAGGCGCATTTGTACCATCAAGACGCACGATAACCGGAACATGTACATCTACAAGTTTTGTAGCTTCTAAAATACCGTTTGCAATACGGTCACATCTAACGATTCCGCCAAAAATATTTACAAAAATTGCTTTAACTTTAGGATTTTTAAGAATTATCTCAAAACCTTTAGCAACCGTCTCTGCATTTGCACTGCCGCCAACATCTAAAAAGTTTGCAGGTGTTCCGCCCATATAGTTAATAGTATCCATAGTACCCATGGCAAGACCGGCACCGTTAACCATACAGCCGATTTCACCATCTAGTGAGATATATGAAAGACCATACTGTGCAGCTTCACGCTCATCAGCATCTTCTTCAGAGATATCTCTCATCGCTGCGATATCTGGGTGGCGTCCAAGAGCTGAATCATCAAATCCCATTTTTCCATCAAGCGCTAAAAACTCACCGCTCCCAGTTTTTACAAGAGGATTAATCTCTATCATCTCTGCATCATTTTCAATGTAAAGTTTATACAGCTTTGAAGCAAAACTGATAAGTTTTTTCTGCTCATCCGGATCTGTTATTCCAAGTCCAAAAACAAGCTCTCTACCGTGAAAACCTTGAAAACCGATAGCAGGATCTACAGCGATTTTGATAATTTTTTCAGGAGTATTATGAGCAACATCCTCAATAGCCATACCGCCTTCAGT
Source organism: Sulfurimonas sp. (assembly GCA_030654155.1). Taxonomy (GTDB): domain Bacteria; phylum Campylobacterota; class Campylobacteria; order Campylobacterales; family Sulfurimonadaceae; genus Sulfurimonas. The sequence goes on from JAURYA010000104.1 coordinate 6,251, forward strand.
TGAAGCCATAATTACAGGCATCTCACGAGCACGGTCAAGAACAACACCAAGGTATAGCTCATCTTTTATATCTGCACCGTCTTCGATGTAAAGCTTTTGAACAAGTTTACCCTCAGGTCCAGTTTGGTGAGTAATCAAAGTCATTCCAAGAATTTCGCGAGAAAGTTTTTCTACTTCTTCTATTGAACGAGCAAGTTTAACCCCTCCGCCAAGTCCGCGACCTCCAGCATGTATCTGAGCTTTTACAACCCAAACAGGTCCGCCTAAAATCTTTGCATTTTCAACCGCTTGCTCCACGCTCTGGGCCATTAAACCCTTAGGTGTAGGTACACCATACTTAGCAAAAATTTGCTTTGCTTGATATTCATGTATATTCATTCAATTTTTCCTTTTTTTAATTTAATTACACGCAAAATGAGCAAAAGCCCATTTTGCTACGCTAACCCTCAACCAAGGAGGATAAATCGCCTGTGGCACTAAAGCTTGCCTCTTACGAGGCAGAGAACTTCTTTTACGCTTTTGGCGATATCATATCTTCTGGTATAACATATCTGTCGAACTCTTCAGCACTTAAAAGCCCTAGCTCAATAGCAGTTGCTTTCAGAGTTGAATTGTTTTTATGTGCTGTTTTTGCTATTTTTGCTGCATTTTCATAACCAATGTAAGGGTTAAGTGCAGTAACTAGCATAAGTGAATTTTGTAAATAATAATCTATTTTATCAACTACAG
>JAURYA010000107.1 GCA_030654155.1 Sulfurimonas sp.
AGCAAGTCCCAGCCATCCAAGAGCTGAGTTCTCAGGGTAAAAAAACTCAACTATTGTGAATGTTATAATCGTAAAGATAGCAAGGTTCGTAAGTGGGGGACGAGCGACATAGACATCATCTATCCCTTTGTCCTCCATCAGCTCATTAACCGCTTCCATATTTACGCGCCTAAGGGCTAATAGTATCAAAATAATACTGGCTCCGAGTGCTACTTTTAGTATATCAATAGGCAAAGTTTTGGCATATCCAGCCATCGATGCAAAAAACCAAGCCTCTATTATAAAAAGAGCTAAAAGAGTATACCCAAGTGAAGCGTGTCTTTGAAGTTTGTCCAACACAGCACTTCTTGCAAACCAGATAAGCCATCCGAGCATAGAGAGGTTAAGTATTGCAGCTATATAAACGCCTGTTATGTCGATAAACCAAAAACTGACTCTTCCAGCCAGCCATAAAATCATCACATATTTTAGTTTTTTGCCGATAAAAGGGACGGTTCCGGGAAAAAGTTCAGGTAAGCCTGTACTTAAAAATGCCATAATCCCAGCAGTTAAAATACCAAATATCGTCTCGTAAACGTGCCAGACTAAAACATTGTCCATAAACGGTATGTTTATAGTTCCGCTCCAAACTAAGCCCCAAAGAAGCATTGAGATAATCATATACGGAGCAAGAAGCAGAAATACGGGTCTAAATCCGTAAGCTAAATGCGGAGGAACATTTTTTTCATCAGGATAGTAGAGATAGTGGCTTGTTGCATGCAAGATTTGCGGTTTTTCTTCTTCGTGTTTCATTATTTTAGTTCCAGCTCAAATGTGCTTATTATCTCTTCGTCTTGCAGTATTTCCGCACTCTTGCCATATACATATCTGTCATTTCTCTCGTTTTGTGCCAAATCAAATCTGAATTTTTTTACAATGTATCCAGGGTCTGATTTTAGCAGCAGCATCTCATCGCTAAGGCGGATAGCTTCCATCAAATCATGTGTTATAAAAAGGATGCTTATCTCTTTTTTTGAGATCATATCTATTAAAATTGTCTGCAACTCTTTTTTTAGTCCGATATCAAGCGCAGAAAACGGCTCATCGAGAAAGAGCAGTGAAGGTTTGACTACTAAAGCTCTTGCAAAACTGACTCGTTGTTTCATCCCGCCGCTTAAATCTTTTGGAAATTTATCAAAATCTTCTTCTTTAAGCCCGAAACGAAGCGCTATCTCTTTTGATTTTTTTATGGCTTCGCTATTTTTTTCCCCCCTTGCAATCAACGCAAGAGCAATATTGTCAATGGTGTTTTTCCATGGAAGAAGTCTTGGTTCCTGAAAAGCAAAAGAGCTGCTTTTAAAGGTGTTTATAACGCTTCCCTCTTCAACATCAAGAAGATTTGCGCAAAGATGCAAAAGTGTCGTTTTACCGCCGCCGCTTGGACCGACAATTGAAAGAACCTCGCCTTTGTTTAGAGTGAAGTTTATATCTTTTAAAATTTCTGTAAAACCAAAGTGGTGGTTTAGTTTTTTTACTTCTAATCTCTCCACAACTCAACCTCTCTTTTTATAGGCTCTAAAATAATGTACTCGATAAACATCAACGAAGCTATCATTATAACGACTATTGAGAGTGCGCTCGGAGTGTCAAGCTGACTTCTTGCAACAGCCAAAGATGCGCCGATGCCATCACTTGTAGCAAGCAACTCTGCCATTATGACTATCTTCCAAGCCATGCCAAGACCGCTTACCCATGCCGGAAAAACATAGGAAAATATATGTGGAAAATAGACATTAGAAAACTTCATGTGCCATGGAAAAGCAAAACTCTCCGCCATCTCTTTTAGGTTTCCATCCAGCGTTCGAGTTCCCTGAAGCGCACCGACAAAGATGATAGGAAAAGAGGCAACGATAACCGTAAATATAACAGTTTCATCACCCATGCCAAACCATATCATTGCAAGAACTATCCAAGCAATGGGCGGCATACCGACAAGTATGGTAACAATAGGGCGGCTCATCATTGAAGCGGTCGCAAAAAATCCAGCAATGAGACCAAGTGCCGTACCTATTAAAAGTGACAATCCAAAACCGATGGAAGCGCGGTAGAGAGTGGTGTTTATCTCACTTATAACGCTCTCGTCATGCAGCATTAAGTTTAGCGTTTTAAAAGTCTCTAGCGGCGAGGGGAGAACCAAATCCCCATAAATCTGATTTCCAACATCCCAAAGAGCTATAAAAAGCAGTACAGAAGCGACCGCTCCCCATCCGCTCCAAAGATAGGCGGGAAAATCCTTGATAATTTTTAGCACAAATTTCATATATTACAAGCCATAATAAAAACTATCTTTTGGCAGTTTGTCGCCTATGCTTTTTGGGTCTTCTTCTTTTAAAATATTAAAGAAAAATTCTAAATCTTTTTTTGCATCAGCCGCGCTTATATTTTTAAATCTAACATGTGAAATAGAATCAGTAACGCCGTCTTGATTTAACATGTCAAGAGTTTTTACAACAAGCTTGCCCGCCTCTTTTTGGTTTGCTTTGTACCAAGCTAAAGATTTTGCGTACTCTTCTTGAAATCTTTTAATTACATGTTCATTTTTCATACGTCCCATTACGGCAACACCGGCTTCTGGAATATCCCCGTTTGTGCCAAAAATCTTGCCCCACTCCTCTTGCAAATCAACGCTTCTGTATAGCTCAGGTGCGACAAGGCTAACCGGAAATGATTTTGTTTTGCGAAGAGCCATTGAGATGGCAGGCTCTGCTAAAAGCGCGTGGTCTATTCTTCTCATAATCAGCATCTGCATCGCATCAACGGGAGAAGCTACATAGACTAGTTCAAAATCTTTTTTAGGGTCTAAACCCTCTTTTTTCAGAAGTTGCTTAAATACAATGTCTGGCATATCCGCACGAAAAGGAACTGCAATTTTTTTGCCTTTAAAATCTTTAAGGCTTTTCAACGTGTTGTCACGGCTTATCATTCCTAAAATTCCCCAAACAGAGACATTAAGAAGCTTTATGTCCACACCTTTGTTGTTCAAAATTGCTGCGGTATTTGTCGGAAGAGCCAGAAAATCAACATCGCCTTTGATTGCCATTGCGCGAAGTTCATCTGGATTTTTCCAAACTTTAAACTCTATCTTGTCTGCTACATCCGATAGTGCATTTGTCTCTATCATGTGCAAAATTGGGTGTGAAACGGAAGCAAAAGGTCCAGATATTACTATTTTGTCCAGTTTTTCACCAGCGATAAGTGTGTTTGAAGTAAGCGACAGCAGTGTAATGAAACCGTAAATAAAATTTTTCATAATAA
>JAURYA010000114.1 GCA_030654155.1 Sulfurimonas sp.
TCGCCGCTGTAAATCTCCTCTTCAACTATGGGAACAAACAGTCCTGTTGCCTTTGCTTGAAGGTTGTTAAACCCTTTTTCTTTTAGCCCTATCTCGTAAGCTTTTGAGTTGATTGTCGCTTTTGTTCCAAGAATGAGGATATTTGAGTTTTTATCTTTAAGCGCATTTGATGTTGCAAGGATACCTGCCTCTACAACGCCGATAACAGGACAAGAGGAAACCTCCCTCATCTCGTCAAGCGCATGGGCACTGACGGTGTTACAAGCGACTATGATGAGGTCAAGTTCAAAGTTTTTAAAAAATTCTACGGCTTCTATGGCGTAGCGGATAATGGTAGTTTTGTCTTTTATGCCGTAAGGAACTCTTGCGGTGTCTCCAAAGTAGACAATCTCTTCAAAGAGTTTATTTTCTAAAAGAGATTTTACGACCGTTAAACCGCCGATTCCGCTGTCAAATACACCTACTTTCATTACTGATTCGGGTTCATGCTTTCTAAGAATTCTGCATTTGTAGCTTTTTTCCCCATTGTTGTATAGACAAATTTCAGTGCTTCTATTTCGTTCTCCTGCTTATGAATCATTTGACGTAGGATAAATACTTTTTGCAGTATTTCAGGACCGATAAGAAGTTCTTCTTTTCTAGTTCCGGATTTAAGAATATCAATAGCAGGGAAAATTCTTCTCTCTGCAATTTTGCGGTCAAGAACAACTTCTGAGTTGCCGGTACCCTTGAACTCTTCAAAGATAACTTCATCCATTCTGCTTCCGGTATCTATAAGGGCAGTTGCGATGATAGTTAAGCTTCCGCCATTTTCTATGTTTCTAGCGGCACCGAAAAATCTTTTTGGCTTGTGAAGCGCATTTGCATCCACACCGCCTGATAAAACCTTGCCGCTTGATGGTGTAACAGTGTTGTAAGCGCGGGCAAGACGAGTGATTGAGTCTAGTAAAATAACGACATTGCGTCCAAGCTCTACGCGTCTTTTTGCTTTTTCAATTACCATCTCTGCAACTTTTACATGGTTTTTTGCAGGCATATCAAAAGTTGAGCTGTAAACATCACCTTTAACGCTTCTCTCCATGTCTGTCACCTCTTCGGGACGCTCATCAACAAGCAGAACCATCAAATCTATCTCTGGATGGTTATGAGTGATACCGTGAGCAATCTCTTTTAAAAGTTCTGTTTTACCGCTTCTTGGAGGTGCAACGATAAGACCGCGCTGACCCTTGCCGATAGGAGCAAATAGGTCCATCATACGACCAGTTAACCCTTTTTCGTAGTACTCTAGTTTAATCTGTTCTGTCGGATAAAGCGGAGTAAGGTTTTCAAAAAGCGGTCTTTTTTTGCTCTCTTCAGGAGGCAGACCGTTAACAGCTTCTATCTTTATGAGCGCGTAGTATCTCTCTTGCTCTTTTGGAGGACGAACTTGTCCCGTAACAACATCTCCGTTACGAAGCGCAAAGCGTTTAATCTGGGTATTTGACACATATGCATCGTTGATACTCTCATCAAAACTTTTATCAATTGAGCGGATAAAACCGTAACCATCCTGCATAATCTCTAAAATACCGCTAAAGAGTATAAAGCCGCCCTGTTCCGTTTGAGCTTTTAAAATTTCAAAGATTAAATCTTGTCTTTTTAATTCATTCGGATGTTCAATGTTTAGTTCAGCAGCCATAGCTGTCAGCTCTTCTATACCCTTGATGCGGAGGTCTTCGACGCTTGCACCCTTTACCGGGTTGTGCGTTCTTGTTTTTGGAGTACTTTTGTTGTTAGTAGTTTTACGAGGTTGTTGCGGAGTGTTTTCGCTCATAAGATAGTTACCTTAATATTTTGAGATTTGCCCTGTGGATTTTACTTGTATGGTGCGTAGGGAAGCGTAAGATGATTTCATACAATTTTTTGATGCCGCAATTTTACACTAATAGAAGTTGTAATGTCAAGTTTTTAATTTTAATGATAAAATATCGGCATCCTCGTTCCCAAGTTTCACTTGGGAATGCATACATAAATAAAATAATAAACTAAGATACACACTCCCAAGCAGAGCATGGGAGCGAGAAAAAAGCTTTAAATAAGAGCTGCTAAAGTAGCAGCTCCGCCCTCTTCGCCTCAAACTGCTCTTTCGTAATAGCACCCTTCTCAAAAAGCCCATGCCAATATCCGATATCACCCCTGTCAACCACAGCCTCTTTAACTAAACCGTTATTAACAAACGCCTTATGCTCTTTAGCAACTCTCTGATCAACTTCCATCTGTTCAAGCTCAGCAGTTATATTCTTCCAAATACTCAACCCATGTTTTCTTCTAAACTTTCTTACGCTTCTCTCCCAGAGGATAAAAGGAATTGCGGGGGGAAGCAATATAAAGAAAAATACCAACAAAAGCTCTAAGGCAAAAGAGGGATTTTCTAGCTTTAGAAAAGTAATTTTGCTCATAATCGTAAGCCATGCGTAAACCGCCGTTAATGGCACATAAAAAAAAGCATACGCAAATAATCTCGCTATAAACCCACCCTCTCTAATTGTCTGTCCTGCTGCCGCTGAATTTGAATTATTGTTAGTGCTCATCTTAGATCCTTTTGTTAATTGAAAAATATTATTTGTAGTTTACCAAAATTTAGCGTAAAGTCAATTTTCCTCGTTCCCAAGTTTCCTCGTTCCCAAGTTTCCTCGTTCCCAAGTTTCACTTGGGAATGCATACATAAATAAAACAAAACAATACACTAAGATATACACTCCCAAGCAGAGCATGGGAGCGAGGGTAGATAAGCACAGCATGGGAGCGAGAAAATAGAATACTACAAAAAAATGACAATCTGCAATAAAATTTACATAA
>JAURYA010000115.1 GCA_030654155.1 Sulfurimonas sp.
ATATGGTGCTTACTGCATTTCGAGCCGCAATGCGTCATTACGACCGCAAGCAAAGCGGCATAGAAGAGGAGCAGTTTGAGATGAGCATAGTTAAAACTTGTCCATATTCGACAACAGAGTGCCACTTTGTCACAAAAGAGAGCGAGAACTCTTAAGAAAAAAGGCTACCGATGGCTTATAAACATGATTATGACAAAATTTTAACCAGACTGACATTTATTCTATCCAGACTTAATGACGGAGAGGCTCTTTCAGTTAAAGAGCTAGCACTTGAGTTTAATACCAGCGATAGAACCATTCAGAGAGATTTTAATGAGAGACTTCTCTCTTTTCCGATTTTTCAGGAAAATAAAAAATGGAAGATGCAGGACGGATTTAGGGTTGAGAAGACAAACTCACTCGAAGATGAGATTATTTTGGATATTATGGAGAAGATAACGGAAGGAATAGGCGGTAAATTTGCCACAAAATCACGCCAACTGCTCTCTAAAATCAAAAATCAAGACTTTAACCCAATCTATGCAAAGCTAAACATAGAAGACATAAGCGACAAATTTGCTGATATTCAAATTATCGAAACAGCCATAAAAGAAAAAAGAGAGGTAGAGTGTTCATACAATGATGAGCGCCATGATGTCTATGTAACTACTCTACAGCCTCTAAAAATAGCAAATTATGAGGGATTTTGGTATCTAATAGCAATCCAAGAAGAGACGCTGAAAAAATATTATTTGAAAAATGTATCAAATGTTAAACTGACGCAACAGGCATTTATTACAGAGAAAAAACTAGAAAATCTGCTTGAAAATTCTATCTCTGTATGGTTTCAAAAAGATGCAGAGCCTTACGAGGTAAAGATTTTTGCAAATAAAATAGCCGCAAAGTATTTTCAAAGAAGACCGCTTCCGACCCAAAGCATAGAAACACTCGGCAATGATGGAACCATGGAGTTTGTTGTAAAAATAACGCATGAGATGGAGATACTCCCTATTGTAAAGTACTGGCTCCCGCATATGCGTGTTGTAGAGCCGCAGTGGATACAGGATATGATAGACGATGATTTGAGGGGATATTTAAGTATCCGCTAAAGTTAGCATGATAATTTTCCCTTTTTTATTTCTGCTTTTAACATTCTTTTTAAATCATTATCAATATATTCATCAACTGCCTCAGCATCGATATGTCCACTATTGTGCCAAGCATAAACTTCTTTTAATGCAAGTTGCCCAAATCTTGTCCAAGCGATAAGGTTTGTTCTTAATAAAAATTGTACCATTTCTCCACCTGAACGCACAGCCGCATGTGTACCATCCATAATACATAATGTTCCATGACCCACTAACAACATTCTTCTTACTTCTGGAATATTACCTTTTGGAATACATTCTTTCCACTCTTTTTGGTGATAAAATCTTGATTTCATTGTGTACATAAATCTAATAAGTAATTCATTTATTAAGACTGGAACTGCCATAGCCATACCATATCTAGTATCGTAGCTATTCTTAAATACTTTTTCTGTTATTTCAGCAAAAGTTTTTTCCTTAGAACCATTGGAATTTGTATCTTTAAATGATCCTATATCAATCATTTGAAATAAATTATAAAAAGGTATTGGAACCCCTGTTCCTCTTTCTCCATTTCCAACAGTACCATTGGACCCAGACCAATCAGACATAACATGTCCAAACCAATTTGCAAAACCACAAAATATTTTAGCGATAAAGTTATGACCTTGAAGGTTTATTTCAGATTTATCAGTATCTATTGTTATAATCTTTCCTTCAATTATAAAAGAAGAAGTATTGGTAAATTGATTAAATATAGAAAAAATCAACCCAATTATATCAGGAGAATGCCCTAAGCTTTTTAAATGATGATTCTTAGTTGATAACTTCTTCCCTTCTTTAGCAATATCACTTAGAGATGTTTGATCATAATTTACTTTAAAACCTTTAAACTTGCCATCTTCATTAATCAATCCTATCATTTGTAATTGTTTATACAACCAAGAATCTTTATTAAAAGTAACTGATCGTTGTTTATTTCCTTCTAGAAAATCTATTGCACTTGCTGTGGTGTTATTCCCTTTAGAAACAACCTTTTCTTTATCCCAGCCCAAAAATTCTGCAAATTTTTCAGTAATCTTATTTGCTTGTTTATCAGCTATATCCCCAAATTTACTATCCCCTGGAGCACCAACAAATAAAATATCTATAAGCCCAGAAATTACTCCACAAGTTCCAGCAATCATATAGTCATATTTGTCACATTGAGCATTTTTAAAAGTAAATTCATCTTTGATTCTCTTTTGGAGTTCTACTTGTTGAGATTTTGTCATCAAGTCTTTAAAAGGGTCATCTTTTAAATCAAGATTATGTTTAAAGCCGTACATTTCAATAGATTTTAAATACTCATTCCAAGACATATTTTCATCAAATTCTACTTTATCTAGTTCAGTAACTTTTACTACATCTTCATTACTTACTACCACTTCTAAGTGTTTTTCAATCAGAACTATATTTTCTTCTAAAAGTTCATTATTTATCACTGTAGTAGAGTGTCCAAGTAAAGACTCCATATTTGAAATCATCTCATCAAGTAATGCACCGCTGCCTGCTTGCTCTTTTTTTATACCTGATAAGATATTGCTTATTTCTGATAATTTATTTTCAGTGCTATTTAATTGATGCTGCTGAACTCTAAGAGCATTTCCCTCATCTTTTAAATAATCTTGTTTCATTTAAAAAAACCTTTTACTTTATTTAAGCCTTCTGAAGCTTTACCTTTTAAAGCGTTCGCAACTTCAAAATAACCTAGAGCATTAAAAACTTCGTTCATTTTTTCTAAAGTTTCAGTTTCAATATTTTCTTTAAGGGCTAAAGTTTTTTCATCATAATTAGCGATAACAAAGTCATATAGAGGTTGCTTAGTTGGTTCATCTGTTAACGCCTGGAGTCTTAGCTCATCTAAGGTTTTAGGGGTTTGTAATCTATTGATACTATTTTGATATCTATCATTTTTTGTATCAATACTTTTCAAGGCTCCTTGAAAGTGTGCAACAATCTTTGAAAGTTTAATAATTTTTTCTTGTTGTTCACTATGGTTTGAAATAGTATCATTTAGCATCAATACAACATAGTTAACATCGTCAATTATTTGAGAAATTGTTTTTTGAGTTTGTTTTATTACTTCGTGAAGCATCAACTCTCTTGTTTTATATTTACCAAGCTGATTAGCTCCTGTTATGTAGTTTATTCCTTGATATGCACCAACACCTAACAAAATAACAACACCAATACCTGTTGCCATACTAGATAGTCCCAGTACACCGCCCATTCCTAAAGTTGCTAAACCAGATGTCATACCTGCTGCTGACATCCCTATTACTGAACCTGATATATAAACAGCTCCAAGTGGTACGCCAACACTAGTAGCTTTTGCTAATAAATCTTTAGTAAGCTTTTTTATGGCTTCATCATCTAGATTTTCATTTATCATCTTATAATCATTTTCTACTGTATTAAATGCAAGGTCTATCTCCTCATCTGAAACTTCAAAAAGATGCTTGTGTTCATCTAAAAAAAGAAAATGTTTATCTACAGCAGATTGTGTGCTGAAGTTCATATTTATCATATCTTTAATAAGTGAAATGATTATTGATTTGTAATGAGTAGATTCTGCATGAGTTTTAATGATAGATAATAATTCTTCTACACTTAATAAGCTTTCATCTGATATATCAGATATATAGCTTCTTACATCAAATCTAGCATCTTTGCTAAGATCTAACCGACTCATAAGCAAGAAAAGTTCAGCCAACTCTTTTTGATCAATTTCTCTATCATTATCAAATGCCATATTTGTAATAATTTTCAAATATGCTTCTTTTAGTTCGTCGGGCATCTCGGCAATTGTTTTTAGTTGATTCTCTTCCTGATAACTATCAAAATTATTAATTATTGCATTAAGCATATCAGCAAAATTTTGATAATTAAAAGAGCCTAATTTATTTAGTTTATATTCTTTATTTTTCATTTTGATGGCTACAAAATGTTCAATTTCTTCTTTTCCACTATTATTAACAACAACATCTTTAATGTATTTAACAGATTCAATATCTTTATATAAAAACTCTACCAAAGTTCCATTGTTATAAAGCAACCGTTCTCCTGTAAAAACCAAACCTTCCTTAGCACTACCAAGAGTAGTATTGTCATAAATTGCAAGAATTGATTTTTGATAGTCTTCGCAATTGAAGCTCTTGATGACATTGTTTAATTTTTTTTCGGGGATATCAAGTGCAATATATATACCTTTTTTTGCAATATTTCCAACACTTTCTTTAATGTAAACATTAATATTATTCATGAAGTTCCTTTTTCATTTTTAAAAATCTCTTATTATACACTGTATTAAAACAGATTGAGATTAGATTGTGTACAAGAAAATAATCACTATCAGTTCTGGAATAGCCATCATATCATCTATTTCTTCGTTGTACTCATTTTTAATCCTTGCGTCTTGTTTTAATGTAAAAAGTTTATATCTATATCGCGACAGCTTTATGTCCGGTTTGCTTTTTTTGCTATTTGTTTTAAACTCAGCCAGACACAAAGCTGTTGAGGTCTCTCTCCATAATGCGTGTCAGATTTTATTTACCGTAATGCGGTTTTTTCCCTCAAAACCAGTAGCGATAACTGTGGCACGGATAAAATCAGCAGGCAAATTTTCGTCTGATGAAGTGCCAAAGATAATCTCAGTGTCTTCGTGAACGCTATATTGAAGTGTAGCCATGGCAATACATATCTCCATCATAGAGAAATTAGGGTGCATATTAAAAGCTACAAGAACACCCATCGCATCGTTTATAGATACATTATGCGACGCTATTGATTCAATCGCACTCTCAATTGCCTCTTGTGCCGCATTTTCGCCTACTTTTTCATTGCTACTTATAAATGCAAATCTGCTATTGCACATAATGGTTTTTGCATCCTCAATATCAAAATTGATATCATTTTCATTATTGCTCATCATCTCTAAAATTGTATTTATAATCTGCGTTGGTTCATTAGAGTTAATAAAAAATATCGAGTCAGAGCAGTTTTTAAGCCGAGTGAGAGCTTTTTTTGAAAATTTGACATTTTGATTTTCTTCAAAAGAACATTCTTTGCTAACAATAGTTATTGTAAGCGCCCCTGCTTGTTTTGCAGTTTTGGCAACAACGGAAGCTATGTCTATTTTTGTTTTGTCGCAAATAGTAACTACAACAAAGACTATCTCTGAGCCATGCAACGCTTCTTCAATCTCTTCTTCTTTTCTGGGAAATGAGTCTGAGTCAAAATTTGCAACAATGCCATCAACCACCACTGCCACTCTTTTTCCCATTGTTGCAATTTGTTCCACAACAGCCTCCTTGTTTTTATTACGAGAAGTCTATTATGTTATCGCGACAGCTTTATGTCTGGTTTGCTTTAGTAAGAGCAAAAAGGCGAAATCAGAATTTAAAGGATTTTAGGTCAAGGAGCATGTAGTGAGCTACTAATAATTGACAAATAGCTCATATAGTGATACGATTATAACATTAATCAGCTCATGAGGTATAAATGAAAAAGAAGCAGCAATGGATTTGGCAACATCCCAAGTATCCAAAATTTAACTATAATCTTCATGAATTTCTTCCAAAGATTACGCAAATAGCTCAAAATATTGGTCAGGTAAAAGCGCTTATTGCAATCTTGGATCAAGATGCTCAAAACAGTATCAAAATAGATCTTTTTACAAGTGACATAATCTCTACATCTGCCATAGAGGGAGAGCATCTCTCAAGAGAGAGTGTACGCTCTTCCATAAGAAAAAAATTAGATACCCAATTTGATAAAACAGATGATAAATCCACCTATTATACCGATGCTCTTGCTAGTATTCTTATGGATGCCATTGTAAATACAGCACCACTAAACCTCGAACGCTTGCATAAATGGCATATTGCACTTCTCTCTCACACTCCAAGCGCTTTTAAAAATATAAGACTTGGAGAATTTCGTGATTATGATGATATGCAAATCGTCTCCGGTCCGATAGGAAAAGAAAAGATACATTTCGTAGGACTGCCTCATAAAAAAATAGACGAAGATATGAACTCTTTGCTGAAGTATATCAACGGCAACAGTGATGATATTTATATCAAAAGTGCGATTGCCCATCTATGGTTTGTGACCATCCACCCTTATGATGATGGCAATGGCAGGATAGCTAGGCTTATAAGCGACTATGTTATATCTCAAAGTTTTGGATTGGAGTATAAATATTTTTCCATCTCTTTGGCTATTGCAAATGACCGCAAAAATTATTATGACAAGTTAGAGACTACCCAAAACCTAACAGACAATCCTGACTTGGACGCTACATCATGGATAGAGTGGTACTTAGATAGATTTAACGACTCGCTTCAAGAAACACTGGGTGCAATCCATAAAATCATGAGTAAAACAAAGTTTTGGGATAAAGTACGACACATCACCCTCAACCAACGACAGTTAAAGGTATTGACTAAATTACTCGAATATAACGCAGGAGAGTTTCAAGGCGGTCTTACAACAAAAAAATATGTAGCCATGACAAAAACTTCACTGGCAACTGCGAAAAGAGATATACAAGAACTTCTGAAGCATGGATGTCTGTATCAGATTGAAGGTACTCAAGGTAGAAATATTAAATATGACATTGCGTATTGAATGTAAAAAAATAAACCAGACATAAAGCTGTCAAATCCAATGGTACTATTTTACAAACAACTTATAAAAAGGACCAATTTATGGCTCAACTTCTATACACAATCGATGAATACATAGCTACAAAAAGAAAGAAACTAACTATTTGGATGGTTTTTAATAGCGTTTATAATGATGTGCACGCATTTAAAAAAAAGCTTGATGCAGGAGATGGTTTTGAAAAATATCTTAATAAAAAATATACAGACACCAAAGCAAGAGAAGAGTTTTTGGATTTTATGAAAACTAATTTTTCGGATGTTGAACTTTTAGAAGTGTTTGATTTGGTGAGTGCCGAATATATTGAGTATCCATATTTAGGCAGTATCGCTATTGATACTGATGTTGGAAGTGACGCATATATTGCACTTAGTCAAAAATATGGAAATCCTTATGATGATGCTACGATTAACAATAAAGTATTGTGGATAATGGAATACGACGATGCAAAAAAAATGTATGATAAGAAACAACAACTGTTTGAAGCAGAATTTGGCGATGAGTAGCAACTAATTTAAACATTTTTGTGAGTGAAGCAGAGTGTTTTAACAAAAAAATTAAATTTAGATAGAATATGTGAAATGAATAAGGAGTGGTGAGATGAGTGAAAATTTAAATTTAAAATCAATAAGTGAAATCTTAGATAAAGATTTTTTTATACCATCCTATCAAAGAGGTTATAGGTGGGATAGTAGACAAGTAGAAGATTTGCTTGAAGATATTTTAGAGTTCGCTAATAACAATGAGGACAAAGGGTTTTATTGTCTTCAGCCTATTGTTGTGAAAAAAGAAATTACTAATAAAGATGATAAATATATATACAGAGTAATTGATGGTCAACAAAGATTAACCACTATGTTTATCATTTTGAAATACTTATCAAAGGCTAGAGATATAATTTTTAGTGACGGTGGTCAAATATATTCAGTATTATATGAAACAAGACAAAATTCTCATAATGATAGTTATGAGTTTTTAAAAAATATTAATGAAGTTAAAGAAAAATGTAAGAAAAATATAGATTTTTATTACATGAGCAATGCTTTTATTACTATAAAGACATGGTTTGAATCTAATAAGGTACATAAGGGTGATTTTTTAAATGTATTATTGAAAAAGGATATTAAATCAGTCGATGGTATTCAAATAGATTTTGAAAAAAATGTTAAAGTTATTTGGTATGAGATAGATAGTAATGAAGTCGAAATAGATGTCTTTACTAGATTAAATATTGGCAAAATACCGCTTACAAATGCTGAACTTATAAAAGCTTTATTCTTACTCAAAATGAAGGATGAAAATGAAAAAATACTTTTGGCATCACAATGGGATGAAATAGAGTATAAACTTCAAAATGATATTTTTTTTGCATTTATAAATAGTTCAAATTATAAAAAAGCAACAAGAATAGAGTTTATTTTTGATCTATTAGCAAACGATTTAGATATAGAAATTGACAACTTAAAAAAAGATTCCGATAAATATAGTTTTTATAAATTTAACTATTTTATAAAAGATAAAAATAGTGCTTCTGAACTATGGGATAGAGTAAAAATGTATTTTAGAGTTTTTGAAGAGTTATATATCAATAACACTTATTATCATCTTGTCGGTTTTATAACCAATAATGGAATGAATATTAAAAAGATAGTTGATAGTTTTAATAACAATAACAAAGATGATTTTCTTAATGATTTAAAGAAATATACTAAAGACATTACGAAACTTGAAAAAGATAAAACCATAGAGAAACTTAATTATACTGATAAAAATGACTCTAATAATATTGCTAAAATATTGTTTCTATTTAATGTAATTTCTACAATGAATGCTAATTACCATAGATATCCCTTTAACTTACATAAAAAAGAAAATTGGTCGTTAGAGCACATACATGCACAAAATTCTGAAATAATAAAGGATGACAAGGACAGAAAGATTCTTTTGAAAGATGAGGAACTTTATGTAAATAATGATTTAAAAATCAAAATAAATGAAATGTTAAACGATGCAAAAATAGCAGATGAAGAGTTTGACAATTTGCAGAATGAGATATTCAAAAAGTATGGAGACAATATTGGATTACATACCATTGATAACCTCGCTCTTTTGAGTAGAGATGATAATTCAGCATTAAACAATAGTATATTTCCATCAAAAAGAGACAAAATTAAAGCGCTTGATGCCAAAGGCTCCTTTATACCAATTGGAACTAAAAATGTATTTTTAAAATATTACAGTGATGGCGTAAAAGAAGCAATGAAATGGAATAAAGAAGATAGACAAGCATATTTGGAAGCAATAAATAAAACTTTAAAAGCATATATTGGAGAAGAAAAAAATGACTAAGAATTTTTTAGAATTAATAAAAGCATATAAGATTACTATTCCACTTATACAAAGAGATTATGCACAAGGTAGAGAAGAAGAAAAATCCAAAGCGAATAATTTTTTAAGTTCAATAGTTGATGGTACTAAAACAGGTCTCAATTTAGACTTTATATATGGTAAGGTTGATGAAGAAAAGAAAGAATTTTTACCGCTTGATGGGCAACAAAGATTAACCACTCTTTTATTATTGCATTGGTTTACCTCGCTTGAAAATGAATATATACCTGAACTAAATAAATTTAGTTATGAAGTTAGAAGCTCAACAAAAGATTTTATAAATAAATTAACTCAAAAAGATATATGGGAGAAATTTTCAAAAAAAGATATAAAAAAATCAATTGAAAATGCAAATTGGTTCTTTTTATCTTGGAAAAATGACCTAACAGTTGTTGCATTGTTGAATATGCTTGACTTAATAGAAAAAAAATTTGAAAATGTTAATTCAAAAGAGTTAAGTAATATCACTTTTGAATTTTTAAACCTCAATAAGTTTAAACTTACGGATGAACTATATGTAAAGATGAATGCTAGAGGAAAACCTTTAACTGATTTTGAAAATTTTAAATCAAATTTTGAAAAGTATGTAAAAGAAGAAAAGATAAAAGCAAAACTTGATAATGAATGGCTTGATATTTTTTGGGAAATAGCACAAAAAGAGATTGCTGAAGAAAAAAAAGATATATCAGAAGCACCAAAATTAGCTGATGAGATGTTTTATAATTTTTTTGAGAATCTAACTCTTTTTTTTGATTTAAATAATTTAGAATCAATTGAAC
The DNA here is from genome assembly GCA_030654155.1 of Sulfurimonas sp. GTDB lineage: Bacteria > Campylobacterota > Campylobacteria > Campylobacterales > Sulfurimonadaceae > Sulfurimonas. The sequence goes on from JAURYA010000115.1 coordinate 9,944, forward strand.
AATCAAATTTATTGAAATTCAAATTTTCAGAATTGCATGTAAAAAATATTGAAACCATTTTAGATTGTCTTATTAATTATAAAGAAAATGATGTTTACACCATTAGAGAAATAGATATATTTCAAGATTTTTTAAAACCTTACATTAAAAATGATGCAAAACAAAGTGTCAGTTATGAACATAGAGCTAGATTTTATGGACTAACGCAATTTTTCGTAAAAGTAGGATGTGTATCTGATGAAAATAAAGAAATATTTAAGAGTTGGATGCGAGTTAATTTGAATTTAATTAATAATACCACATTTAATAATATAGAAAATTTTAAAAATCTAATTTTAATTATCAATAAATTAAGTGAAAATATTACTGATATCTATAGACATATTAAAACAATTACACTAAAAAATGAATCAGAACAATTTACAGAGGAGGAGTTAAAAGCAGAATTGATTATTTCTGATTTATCTTTAAATTGGGAAGAGGAGTTTATAAAAGCAGAAAAGCATTGGTATCTTGATGGACAAGTGAAATTTTTAATTGAATTTGCAGACAATATTTTAGATACTTTTATCGAATACAGAGATAATTTTTTTACACTGTTTGATAAAAATAAAATTTTTCAAGAACCTAACAATAATGATAATATCTCTTATCAAACAATAATTCATAGAGCTTTACTCACTTATGGAAATTATTTACCAAAACATGGGAATGGTGATAAATTTACATTTTGTGATTATGACAATCGTTTGAGGGTAAAAAATGAAAATTGGAGGCGAGTCTTTAAAAGCGAAGATAAATATTTTCAAAAATTATTAGCTGGATTAACTAATGCTGATGTAGAAACTCTTCTAAAATCACAAATTAAAGCTTATCCGATTGATTGTAATGATTGGAAATTATATTGTATCAATCCAACCGATGATTTTGAGGTTATCTCAAGAGCTAAGCATTACCAAATAAAATTTATAGATGAAGATGAAATCTATTTAAATAGAGGCAATACAGAGAAAACTAGTTGGCAGTGGGCAAGGGTGAGTGAATTGTATAGTTATTATTTATATTTACAATATTTTCAAGGCAATACAATAGAACCTTTTACTGAGATTGAGTATTGGGATTCAAGTTCACCAAAAGAGGAAGCTCCTTGTATCGTTTTGAATAAATGGTATTATCAAAAGAACCATATTTTTGATATAGCAATTTACTATGTCAAAGGTTTTCATATTGTATTTCGTAATAGAAATGGGAATTCATTACCAGCAAATATTACAACTATTCTTCGAGCGAATGATTTTGAAGATAATGATAATGACTACACTTATAAAGAAGTAATTGAACTCTGTAGTTACAAAGTAATAATGGGGATAGTTAAAAAGCTTTGTTGTGAACTAGTAGAGCAAGAATGACCCTCTCCAAATCCCAATACATCAGAGCACTGCAATGCTACAAATCCATCTGGTTATATAAACACGCTCCAGAACTTAGAACAAAGCCAAGCAAGCAGCAGGAGTCGCTTTTCAACACGGGCTATCAGGTGGGTGACTATGCAAAAGAGCTCTTTTTGGGCGGTGTTGAGGTGGAGTTTAACGCCGATGATTTTGGCGGTATGGCTGCTAAGACAAAAGAGCTTATCGCACTTAAAACGCCGGTGATTTACGAGGCGACATTTAAAGAAAAAAACATATTTGCCATGGCGGATATTTTGGTGCTAAATGAAAACGGTTTTTATGACATCTATGAAGTAAAAGCGAGTACGGAAGTCAAGGAGTATCATCTGGATGATGCCGCTATTCAGTATTATGCGCTTAGCGGTGCCATTAACATCGGCAGGGTTTACATTGTTCACATCAACAATAAGTACATCAAAAATGGCGAGATAATCCCGCATGAACTATTTAGCATAACAGATGTTACCGATGAGGCAAAAAAGAGACAGTGCAAAATAGACGACACTTTGGCTGAGATAGAGAGCGTTCTTGATGGCGATATGCCAAATATTGACATTGGCACGCACTGCTCCAATCCCAACGAATGCGACTTTCAAAGTCACTGTTGGGAGCATGTGCCGAAAATCTCCATCTTTAATCTCTACCGCGCAAACGGCAGCAAAAAGTTTGAACTCTACAAAAACAAGGTACTTCTGCTTGATGACATTCCTGATGATTTTAAACTCACATCGACGCAAAAGCTTCAAGTGGGCACATTAAAAAGCGGTGAAGTACATATAGACAAACCGGTTATTAAGAGATTTATCCAAAAAGTATCATATCCTGTAAACTACTTTGACTTTGAGACTTTTCAAAACCCAATCCCGCGTTTTGATGGGCAAAGACCGTATATGCAGATGCCGTTTCAATACTCCCTGCATATAGAAAATGAAAATGGCGAAATTCTCCATAAAGAGTTTTTGGGAGATGAGAACAGCGACCCAAGAGAAGCTCTGATAAAGCAGATGCTAAGCGACATCACTTGGCAAGGGAGCATAATGGCGTATAACCAATCGTTTGAAATTTCACGCATAAAAGAGCTTGCTTTGGCATTTCCTGTATATCATGATGAGCTTATGGCGCTTGTTCCTCGTTTTGTGGATTTGATAGAGCCTTTCCGCGGGCTTGGCTACTATCATCCGGCTTTTAATGGCAGTTTTTCCATCAAATCTGTTCTTCCTGCCATGTTTGCAAATGACCCTGAACTTGACTATAAAAAGCTCGGAAGTGTTCAAAACGGAGGCGACGCGATGGATGTTTTTGCAAATCTTTATCTCTTAAAAGATACAGCGAAACGAGAAGAGATAAGAGCGGATTTGTTGGCGTACTGCAAGCTTGATACTTTAGCGATGGTTAGGGTTTTTGAAAAATTAAAAGGAATAATTTTATAAAATAAAGCAACCAGACATAAAGCTGTCAAACTATTTTTCTATACTTCTAGTATCAAAAAATCAGGGGTATGCAAAATGATTAAAAAATATACAAAATTAAAAGCGCTTCTTTCTTGGGCTGATGAACAACAGCTCTCAGCGGAGGCTTTTCCTCGTAATCTTGATAAACTGCTATCTCTAACAGAGCTAAATTTGCACGCAATAGGGCTTAGTTTTATCCCCTCTGAAATAGGTGTATTGCAAAATCTTAAAAAACTCTATTTGTCAGAGAACAATTTAGTTTCACTGCCAAATGAGATTTGTGACTTGAAAAAATTAGAAATTTTATGGATACAAAACAATAAAATCAAAGCACTGCCGGATGAAATATCAAGCTTATTGCTGTTAGAAGATTTGGTAGCATTTGACAACAAACTTGAGGCTCTGCCAAAATCAATAGCAAATATGCCAAGTTTAAAAGCACTATTCTTACATAACAACTGCCTAAATTCAGCACTTATAGAGAGTGAGTTTGAATCCATTAAAAACACTCTTGATTATTTTAGTACACACGATCAAAATAGTTAAAATCAGAAGAAGGTTTAGAGATGTTTAAATATGAAGATATTGTTGAAAATATAGAAAAAGCAAAAGAGATAGTCCAAGAAGCAACAGCAATCCTTATAACCGCCGGTGCGGGGATGGGAGTGGATAGCGGGTTGCCGGATTTTCGCGGTAATGAGGGGTTTTGGAAGTCATATCCGCCTATGAAAAAACTTAACATCTCTTTTTCTCAAATGGCAAATCCTAAGTGGTTTAAAGAAAATCCTGCTTTTGCGTGGGGATTTTATGGACATAGATTAAATCTATATAGAAAAACAGTTCCGCATGACGGATTTAAAATATTATTAGATTTAGTCCAGTCAAAAAAAGACGGCTATTTTATATTTACCTCCAATGTAGATGGACAGTTTCAAAAAGCCCTCTTTGATGAGAGCAAAATAGTTGAGTGCCACGGGTCTATCCATCATAATCAGTGTTTAGTAAGATGCCCTCAAGATGTCTGGTGTAATAAAGATGAGATAGTAGAGATAGATGAAGATAATTTTCTGGCAAAAGAGCCGCTTCCAAAATGCCCAAACTGTGGCTCACTCGCTAGACCAAATATATTGATGTTTGGTGATTTTGGCTGGAATTTTAGCAGGAGTGATGAACAAGATATGCGATTTAAAAAATGGCTAAAAGAGATAAGAAAAAACAGTGCCAAACTATGCATCATTGAGATAGGCGCAGGGGAGGCGATAGCAACAGTAAGAATGATGAGTGAACATATTGCAAAAATGTATAACGGCAAACTTATAAGGCTCAATCCAAATGACTACAAAGTAGACTACAAACACATTGGACTGCCTCTTGGAGGACTTGAGGGGATAACGAAGATATGTTAGGCTGAAATTTATAGAGTCGTTAAAAACAGATCCACGCTCTGTATCTCCACATCATCAGCTCTCTCATTTACATCATAAGTGATGAGCACTGTTTTGAGGTTGTATTTTGAGGCACATCTAACCATATCATTTTGGCAAATATTCTAAGAGCATCTTCTCAAATTCTTTTTGTATTTCTTCCGGCTCTATAACTCGGATTGAGGGCATCCAGTATTTCAGGAGTGGATAAATCTCATCATCACTCGTTACTTTTAGCACCAACTCAGCACTGCCGTCTGGCTTTTTGTAGAGCTTTTGATTTTTAGAGATGGGTTTGCGCTCAAAATAAACCACAACACTTGCATTCACCCACAATATAACCTCGTAAGGCTCAGCACTGGTTGAAAACCATACATTGATGGAATTTTCCAGCCGCTCAATTATTTCAGGATTGTGGTTAAAAGGCGTGTCACTGATTTCACAACTGCTTATGGATTTGATATAAAACTTTTTAGTATAGTTGTTGTGTTGTGCAAGCAGATACCAAAATCCCTCGTAAACAATTACCTTAATAGGTCGAACATTGGTGTACTTTTTTGGTTTTTTTTCACCATAAGGGGTGTAGGAGAGGGTTACTTCACGCTTTTGATTGATTGCTTTTTCAAGACGCATAACAATGTCAAATTTACTCCCTATATCTTCAACATCCAACCGTGTGTAATATGGGGATTTAATCTGGCGTTGCAGCCTCTCTAGGAGCGGATGAGCTTTTTTATAAAAATCAACTCCTATGTCTTTTGCCATGCTCTCAAGCATCTCCAAAACCATCTCACCGTCATTTTGGGCATATCTGCTCATGGGTTTACGGTAGCGTTTTTTATCCTCTCCGCGCTCTATACGCCCGGGATACATCTGTTTTAGTTTGTCAAAATCACGCTGAATGGTTTTAGAATCAACACCCCACTCTCGTGAGAGTTCACTGATGGAAAGCTCTTCACCATTCTCAAGCCGCTCCAGTATCTCGGCATGGCGTTTGTGCTGGAGAGGATTACCGCGTGTTCCGTGATCGGCTAGGATTGCCATGGTGCCTCTTTGTGGAATATATTGGGTTATTATAGCGGTTTGAGGGACAAATTGTGTCTAATTTTATTGATTAAATTTATGCTATAGTATGTCGAAATTTATAATAAAGTGATATTCACATGAGAAGAGTTAATGATTATTCTACACGAGAAAAAGTACTTAAAGCGGTAACAAAAAAAGGATTAACTCTAAAAGAAGTCGATGAATGTTTTAAAGATGATCCAGAAATTGTCCTAGCCGCCATGGACTCCTCTTTTGGACTCGCATTTCAATATGCGAGCGAGAAAATCCGATCAGACAAAAGTATTGCCATGAAATACCTCAGCGAGGCTGTAGTATCATTAAAATATATTCACGAATCTCTTTATAATGATTTAGAAATTGTTGCTTTGTCCGTACAAAGATCTGCCGATACATTATCATTTTTAAGTGAAGAATTGCAAAACAACCATGATATAGTCCTGAAAGCAGTTCTAGCACATGGAGAAGCCCTAAAATACGCTAATGCAAAGTTTCAAAATGATTACGATATTGTTCATGCAGCTGTTCAACAAAATGGCAAAGCACTACAATACGCAAGTGAGCCATTGAAGAGCGACCCTACTATTGTACAAAGTGCCGTAGCCAATCATGGAAAAGCACTTTACTACGCCAATGAGTTATTCCGTGATGATCGGGAAGTTGTTTTAATGGCAGTTAAGCATAGAGGCGAAGTCTTAAGTGTCGCAAGCAAACGATTACGTGCCGATAAAGAGATAGTACTAAATGCAGTATCCTGCTATGAACAAAAATTTAAAAAAACGAGCGTGCTTTACTATGCACATAAATCACTTAAATGCGATAAGGAAGTAGCTGTACAAGCTCTGATAAATAATAAAAAAGCCTTGAAATATATTTGTACTGAGCTTAAAAGTGATGCTAATATTTTAAAGGTGCTGTAGCTATGGAAAATATACAACTTGTTCACTCTGCACTTTATGAGATGGGTAAACGCTATGAAATAATTCTTGAAAATTTTAAACCTTCTCGCAAAAATATTGGTTTTACTGAGCAAAATATGGTTCATAATTATATGAATGCTTTAGTTAAAAAATTAGGTGATGATGCAATTGAATGGGCAGAATTTCCATGGAGGAAAGACGGGAGACTACATATTGATGGAATTGTTTTTTCTAAAAAACATAGCTGTATATTTTATATCGAGGCAAAAAGATTCAATATTTCAAAACAAGTTGAAAAACTTAACCAAGATATTAAGAAAATTGATACATTTTATAAAGATAAAAAAGAATTTTCTGAACGCTTCAAGCATCATTTTGGAGAAAACCCTACAGACTTACAAGCATTATATGGTTTTGCTTGCTGATATATGGACGGAACCATCTAATAATCAATGGAAAAGAGATTTTTTAATAAAATGGAAAGAAAAAAAACTTCTAGAAAGGTTTAATAGTAATCTGTATTTAAAAAGTATGATAACAGAAGGAGTATGCCTCGATTATACTTCCTCAATAAAACCATACTATAACCTCCTCTTGTCTACAATTGCTCTTCATGATAGTGTTGTTTAAAATTAAACCTACCTAAGACAGCGCATTACTACAGCACAACTCTACGTGGAAACAACTCTTTGATAGAAATATTCTCCATCAGATAATCTTCCATTTTTTTTCGTATCACATCCAAACGAAGTAACGATTTGACCCCCTCGACACGGAGTCGTTCACGCACCGACAATTCCCGTATATTTTCTCGAATAATGGACAATTTTAGCTCATTTGTTGTATCGATGGGCTGATCCAACTCTGGCATGAGTAATACTGTCCGAGTAAATAGTAGAGAGCCTTCCTCAATTTTATCACCTTGATAATCATTTCTTATCATTGGAAAATAGTCACTAGCAAAGCGACATATTGGACTCATCACAAATCTTGATCTCTCATCCATGCAGTAGATTGACCCCAATTCCAGTAAAAATGCTTTGGTTTTTCGAGTCGCTTTTTCCAAATGCTCACTTATAATGTAAAACCATTTTGCCTCTGGAGACGCAAATGTAAATGTCTGATTTTTAGGATATTCAAAATCTAAATTTCCACTAATGTAGACCACCACATCATATAGCGCCTCATCGAGTTCATCAAGCGCACGATAGGCATCATAAAAATAGATTGGTGTGATTTTTTTCCCAGATTCGATGGCAGTCGAGATGACACCCTCCGCCAATGTTGCCAAATCATCGTACATCATTACTGACATCTCATTAGATATTTTTTCATCCATAGTTCGCTCCCTAATGTATTTTTAATCTTCGATATAGTCTTTTAACGACCGAGGAGACCAAACATATCTTTTCTTCTCCTCCACTAATTCACCCTCTTTAAAAGTAAATTCCCATCCGTTGAGATCCTCTTCGTCTTGTGCTCGTCGGTCGTATGCGACAATTACCCCGCTGAACCAGTCGGCTTTTACCTGTGTTGTATCATCAGGGTAAAAAAGACGAATATTCCTAACTCTCACACGCGCTTCATCAAGCTCTTTTTTCAACTCATCTAGTTTTTCCGGTGACATCTCGCGTGGAATAGGCACCACTTCAGGTTCATCCATTTTTCGATAGATTTCCTCTATAAGAGATTTAATTCTTTTTTTCTTTTCTTCTGGCGTTAAATATTCTTCTACTTCTTCACGATTCACCTCACGCAGTGCTCTTTCTTCTTTGGATTTGGCAATCTCTTGGACTCTCTCCTCGGTTAAATCGTAAATTGGCTCCGTACCAAATATCTGTGCAGTCTTATGCAGTCTCATCGATCGGCTACGAAATGTTGTTAGATATAGCTCACCATCAGCAATCGTCCATTCGCATGTGTACCCTCGCCAATTACCCGAATGAAATTCTACTGCCCCGTCTCCGAAATATTGTAATAACTTACGCTCATTTAATAAATTAAATAGAGGAGAACCACTCACTACTGTTTGATTCGATTGTCGGTAAATCAATCTGTCTTTTTTTTGCGTACACATAAACTACTCCTGCTATATTTTTTTGACTCTTAAATATTTGATCTCTTAATATGCTGCGGAATTTTCTCACTCAATATCCCCTGCTCAATCCGATACGACCATCCGTTTAAATCTTCGTCATTGTCTGGAAATCTATTGTAGGCAACTAAATTGCCACTAAACCACTTAGCAAATACATGAGTAGTGTCTTCTGAAAAATTACAATTATCCCTCTCATCATCTTTAGGCAGTGGAGTTTTTTGCATTGCTATGTAGTATAGCTTATTAAGCAGTTCAACGATTTGCTTTCGCTCACTGTTTTTTAACAATATTTTTCTCCGAGTTTCCAAGTCCATCAATTCTACAGCTGACTTCATCTCAACACTAATCTGCATTTTTCCCGTATAAGGTTCTATGGGCATTTCACCAAACAACTGTGCAGTTTTATACAATCGCTGTGCTGTGCTTTTAAAAGAGACAAGATAGAGTTTTTTATCTATTATCTCCCATGAACACCTATACCCTCTGATATCTCCAAATCCAAAAGGAATAATTGAAAAATACTGCATTAAATCATTAATTTTCAAATATTCAGTCAAGGGTGATAGATTTGAACTTCCATCTTCATATTGTGTCCACAACAGTATGAATTTTTCATCACCGTCAATTAGTTTGTCTCTGATAAATTTGCTCATTTTAGACTCCTAAAATCGATGCAAACGAATTTATTTTGTCATGCCACTCTTTTGTACATTTGACACCCACTTCTATGCGAATACCAAGCTTCTTTGAGATACTTTGAAGTTCCTGTAAAAATGTTATATCTGTAGGAGAATTAACCACAAATCTCTCTATAAACGCGTAGTCAATATAAAGAGCGTATGCCGAAATATCCTCATAGGCGTGCTCTTTACGGATTTGTGAAGGAGTAGCCGGCTCAATTGCTCCAAAATATTTTATCATAGAGCGATTTATTTTTTCTAAATCACATTTTAGTAGTTTAAAATGGCAATATTTTTCCAAATCAACCCCCTCATGTGCAGAACACAGAAGCGATAACTGTTCTCCTTGAGTGCGGTGTGATGAGATAAAAAAGCCTTTATCTGTGTCTAATAATGATGCAGCTTTTGTATAAATAGCTTTAGAAAGTGCTTCATCTTTTTCTGAGCAGTAGACTAAAAATGTGCTTTTGACTATTTTAAGCTTTTCTCCTTTTTTAATGAGAGTTTTCATGAAATAGCCTTTTGTGTAGAATCGTTTATATAGCGCATTGAATCTATGATGCTTTCCCACTCTGCTCTTAACTTTGGTTGTTTTAGTTTCTTTAGTGCCTGCATCTCTATCTGTCTGGCGCGTTCTCTGGTAACACCCAGCAGTTTGGCTACTTCTTGAAGTGTGTATATATCTCCGGAAAATGATGATGTATTTGACATGATAAACTCCTAATATTTTGATAATGACAGTCTAACAATACAAATGGACATTTGTTGTCTATATCTTACCTTATGCTTCTATCTACAAACAACATAGGAGTTTAAGATGAGAAAAAAAACTAGCGGTATTGACAATCTTATAACATACAAAAAAACAGACTTTATAGACTCTGACTTGATAGACAAAGCTTCTTTATGGGTACTTCGTATTCTTTTAAATCTCGGAGGACATCGTGAATTTTTAGATAAAAATAACTATTTTTCAAAAGAAAATATTCTTCATTTTTTAGGACTTGGCAAATATGGTGCTATGGATAGTGCTGAGTATAAGAGAAATGAAATAATGGATTTACTTAAAAACCAACTCTCTTTGCTTGAAAATAAAAAGAAGTTTACAACCTCAAAGGTTTTGGCTAAAAACATAAAACAGCTCTCAAGTCTCATGCAATTCAACTCTTATGAAGAACAGATTTTAGAGTTTGTTGTACTGGTAAAGCAGTATGAAATTCTTGATGATGCAGTTAGCTTAATTGGGAATAACTTAAATAGTTCTCAGGCAAAAAAAGCAATAAGTGTTATCTTAAATATCCCAAGAGCTGAAGTAGAAAGAGCATTTTTGAGTGATTCTAAATTTGTTAAATCTTCACTTATCACCATTGAGAAGAATCATACAAGTAGTTTAGATAGAAAATTTGATACGCTAAACAACTTATTTTTAGACAATATGCTTAATCTTAGCGGAGATATAACGGAAGTATTCAAAGACTCTCTAAAAGTATGCGGTAAAAGTACCCTTGCCCTTAGTGATTATGACCATGTGAGCAAAGATTTAGAAATTTTACTCCCGTATCTAAAAAATGCACTCCAAACCAAACAATATGGAGTAAATATTTTACTTTACGGACTTCCCGGAACAGGTAAAACAGAGCTTGCAAAAGTACTCTCAAGTGAGCTGGGAGCCGAACTTTTTGAGGTGAGTTATACAAACATGGAAGATGAACCAATAGATGGTTCTGAGAGAGTAAGAGCTTATAAAAGTGCACAATCTCTTCTTAGCAATAAAAATACACTTCTTATATACGATGAAGCCGAAGATATATTTGAGAGTAGTTTTAGCCTCTTTATGCCGCAAAGACAAAAAGATAAGGCATGGATAAACAAAACGCTGGAGACAAATACGATTCCAACTATTTGGATAACAAACAATATTGACAGCATAGATAACGCGATAATTAGAAGATTTGATTTAAGTATTGAACTGCCGATTCCTTCCAAATCAAAAAGAGAGGAGATTGTAAAAAACCATAGCAACAATCTTCTTGATGCACATAGCATAAAACTTTTTGCTGAACATGAAAACATTGCACCGGCAGTTATCACAAGAGCGTTAAAAGTTGTGCAGAACATCGGCAAAAACAGCTCAAAAGAGGCGTTTGCGCATATAATAAACAACACGCTAAAAGCGCAAGGATACAGAGAGATAAAAAAAGAAAACAACTCCGTAAGCTCAAATATTTACAATCCAAGCTTTGTAAACACGACAACAGATTTGAGCGCCTTAGCATCCGGAATCAAGCAAACAGGCAGTGCAAGATTGTGTCTTTATGGGGCTGCCGGAACAGGAAAAAGTGCTTTTGGAAAATATATAGCCGATGTTTTAGATAAACCGCTTTTGCTTAAAAAAGGAAGTGATTTGATGAGTAAATGGCTTGGCGAAACTGAAAAAAATATAGCAGACGCTTTTAGAGAAGCACAAGAAGAAAATGCAGTTTTACTATTTGATGAAGTTGATAGTTTTTTAGGCAGTAGAGAAAACGCAAAAGCTTCTTGGGAGATAACGCAGGTTAATGAGATGCTTGTGCAGATGGAAAACTTTAACGGTGTTTTTATCGCTACAACAAACCTTATGGATAATCTTGACCGTGCTAGTTTGAGAAGGTTTGATCTAAAACTTGAATTTGGATATCTAAAGCCGGAACAAGCTTGGAATATGTTCTTGCTCTATGCAAAAGAGCTGAAATTTTCAAAACCTACAGCAAGTTTTCAAAACAGCGTAAGCGGTTTACGAGACTTGGCCCCCGGAGATTTTGCGGCGGTTGCAAGACAAAACAGATTTAGACCTATAAAAGATATAAAAGATTTTATCACAAGGCTTCAGGATGAGATTGCCGTTAAAAACATAAGCACGAACAAAATGGGCTTTTTATGATTTTATGGAATAAATTTTATTTTTTATACAGCCACGACATATAAAGCCAATACAATAGAAGCTAAAATTTAGTAAAATCAATATCTTATTTAAAAAAAGCAGGTGCATCTATGGCATACAATCTAAAAGACAAACTCGTTGTAGCGGTATCTTCAAGAGCTCTCTTTGACCTTGAAACAGAAAATAAAATCTTTGAAGAAAAAGGTCTGGACGAGTATTACAGTTATCAATTGGAAAATGAAAACTCCCCCATTTCTAAGGGTACAGGCTTTAGGCTCATCGAAAATCTGCTTAAGATAAACAAGCATTTCAGTGAGAAAGAGAAGCAGGTTGAAGTCATCATCCTCTCAAAAAATAATGCAGTAATTAGTCTTAGAATAACAAATGCCATAAATGAGTATAAACTTGATATTGCGCGTTCGGGATGGACAAGTGGAAGAGATTTATCTTCGTATTTGCAAGCATTTAAAGTAGATTTGTTTCTCTCTGCCAATGATGCAGATGTCACAAAAGCCATTAAAAATGGAGTCGCCGCCGCAAAAATACTTCCAACCGGCAAAGATGTTCACTCCTCGCTCGGAGACCAAGTCCGCATAGCATTTGATGGTGATGCCGTACTTTTTAGTGAAGAGTCGGAACTTATTTATAAACAGCATGGTTTAGACGCTTTTATAGAGCATGAGCAGCAAAACAGAGACAACCCGCTAGAGCAGGGTCCTTTTGCAAAACTGCTTCTTACCATCTCTGCCATTCAAGAAAAATTCAAAGACAAAGAGTCGCCCATACGAACAGCACTGGTAACCGCAAGAAGCGCTCCTACTCATGAGAGGGTTATAAAAACACTAAATGTTTGGGGAGTTAGAGTAGATGAGGCATTTTTTTTAGGTGGAAGTGAAAAGTATGAAGTTTTAAAAGCTTTTGGCGCAGATATATTTTTTGATGACCAAGATGTTCATTTGGAGTTGTCATCCTCGGTAGTCCCAAGTGCAAAAGTGATACATAAGAGTTTAGAAACACACCAAAAACTCTTAACTCTTTAAAAACTCAGCAATTCTTTCAACAGGTCTTCCTATGATTGCTCTGTTGCCTTTTATGATTATCGGGCGCTCTATTAGCTTTGGATGTTTTGCCATCGCTGATATAAGTGCTTCGTCATCTGTTTCATCCTTTAAATTCAACTCTTTATAGATATCCTCTTTTGTTCGCATAAGCTCTCTTGGGGTAATGCCGAGCATTTTTAAAACAGTTTTGATTTGGTTTTTATCAGGAGCAGCTTCCAAATATTTTACCACCTCTGCTTCGCATTTATTGTCCTGAAGTATCTCCATAGCTTCGCGGGATTTGGAGCATTTTGGATTGTGCCAAATAGTAATTTCTTGCATTTTAACCTCTTTTTTGTCGGTATTTTACACTATAATCTAAAAATTAAATTTTTTTACGAGGGGATTTTATGATAGATGTAGTGCTTTATGTTCATATATTGGGGGCGACTGCTTGGATAGGAGGGTCACTGCTTTTGTTTGCTCTTGGCATACTGCTAAAAGGCAAAGAGGCTCAGGCACAGACATATGAGTATCTGGGACCTCTTTATGGATATTTTGAAACATTCTGGCTGGCGGTTTTACTAAGTACGGGAACGTTCCTCTTTTTCAACTTCAATCTTATCTCTGTTTTGACGCTGGATATAAACGAATCAACACTCGGGTATATGATGAGCCATAAACTCTTCTTTGTTGCTACGATAACGCTTTTGACGATTATTCATATGAGAATTGCATTAAAGACGCACAAGAGCGAACGCACAACGGTTCAAAAGATTGTATCGCGTGCTAGTTCTATGATGATATTTATTTTGAATCTTATTGTGCTTTGGTATGCGATGCAGCTAAGACACATCCTTTCATAAGGATGTTATTTTAAAAAACTTTTGTAATTTTTTTAAAAATCATATATATCTGACACCCAATGCAGTAGTTAAAAGCTACCTCTAAAAAGGCACAGATTGCAAGCACTCCAACGACTAAAGCCGCAGCAACTGCTTCTCCTAAAACAAACATTATAAAAGAGATAAGCACAAATACGAAACCCATCTTAAGAGCAAACTCTTTTGGTCCCGCATCTATCTCCTCTTTTTTCAGATTTAGCGTTTTGGCGATGAATCTTGCCAGATGAAAGAGAGGGCTTGCATTTTTATAGCCCAAAGCACGTACCAAAAAGTCATAGAGCAGAAGTGTTAAAAGCGATAGTTGTTGAGATATGATAAATATAACCCCTATGGCAGAGACCAAACCCGCCATAACTCTGACTACGTTTTGGTCAACTTTTTTAAAATTTACCGGACAAGACCCCATATGTTTTTTCCCTTTAGATTGAGTAGTTTAAAAATTGATTTTGATACTCGGCGAGTTTTGTAATATTTATGTTAAAAATATTTTTCACGCTCTCTCTCGCATCTTCAAAAAATAGATTTATAATCGGATGTTCAATATTTGCATCAACGATTTTAAGATCATCTTCGAGTGCTACTAATATCTCTAACACTTTGATATCCTCCGGAGCACGCGCCAAAATGTAACCGCCTTTAGCGCCTCTTACACTTTTTACAATCCCAGCGCGTCTCAGTTTTCCAAGTAGTTGTTCAAGATAGTTTTGAGGGATTTTGGCATTTTGTGCTATCTCCTTTATCTGCATCGGAGAGTCCTCTTTGTGTTTGCTTAGCTCGCATATTGCTGCCAAACCGTAACTTCCCTTAGTAGATATAAGTGGCATAGTAACTCCGTATAAAGATATATCGAAAAGAAGTATACATTTTTTTTTAAATAATGTAAAGTGATTTAGTCGTATTTAAATATAATTTTTTTTATTCAGATAAAAGCCCTGTTTATAGGAGCAAATCTATAATCAATACTGTTTCAGTATAGTATAACACAACAAAATCACTTGACATTGCTTTTGAAACTGATTATACTTTCGTCAAATAATTAGAAATCGGAGAAAAATTAACATGTCACAAACTAAATATGAAACTAAAAATATTTCTGATGAGAATCAGAGTCGCTTACATGCTGGGCTTTTAGTCGCCTTGATGTGTGCCTATATGCTTAGCGCAAATGTAGCTGTTTTATATGTTTTGGTTTATGACTTTTTAATGAGAATATATATGGCGCCGCATATGAGTCCGATATATTTAATCTCTACTTTTTTAGTCAAGATTATAGGAGCAAAAGAAAAACTTACGGATGAGAATGCAAAAGAGTTTGCTTCGCATGTCGGTTTGACACTTCTATTTGCATCCCTTGGTGCAGAGCTTTTAAATCAGACAACAGTCGCTTTTTTGCTGGTTGGATTTTTGAGCGTTTGGAAGATAGCGGAAGCGACAAAAGAGATCTGTTTTGCGTGTAAATTTTATGAACTGCTAAAGAGCAGAAATATTGAGCTGGAATCACTATGAATTATGCAATAAATATAGTTTTTGGCTCTAGGGCAGGGAGTGAAGATGCAGGAAAAAGCGTATAGATCGGTTATTAAAACCATCTCGTGGAGAACACTTGGGACAATAGATACGATGGTTATCTCATACATTGTAACCGGCAACTTGGCTATGGCGGCATCCATCGGTTCAATAGAGGTTGTTACAAAAATGATTTTGTACTACTACCATGAGAGAGCGTGGAACAAGATAGATATAGGCAGACATAAAGCAGTTGCCAATGATTTTCGTATATAGGAGGAAGATATTATGAGAGAAAAGATAGCAGAGATAAACAGAGAGTTTAAAAATGCAGATATAAAAGAGCTGCTGGAGTATTTTTTAAAAGAGTACAGAGGCAAAATCGCATTATCTTCAAGCTTTGGGGCTGAAGATCAGGTTTTGACTGACATGATTTTAAAAATCGATTCAAATGCGGAGATATTTACGCTTGATACGGGAAGATTGCCGCAGCAGACATACGATGTAATGGATATGACAAATTTAAAATATAAAACAAAAATAAGAGTCTATTTTCCAGAGAGCAGGGATGTCGAGAAGCTCTACTATAAGCAAGGCTTTAACGGTTTTTATGAATCCATAGAAAATAGAAAAGAGTGTTGTTATGTGAGAAAAATTGCTCCTCTAAAAAGAGCCTTAAAAGGTTTGGAAATATGGATAACAGGGCTTAGAGCCGAGCAGAGTTCTACAAGAGAGACTATGCAGCTTCTTGAGTGGGATGAAGCAAACGGAGTTATAAAGTTAAACCCGCTTACTTTGTGGAGCGAGGCGGATGTTTGGAACTATATCAGAGAAAATGGTGTCCCGTACAACGCCCTGCATGACAAAGGATACCCAAGTATAGGATGTGCGCCGTGTACAAGAGCAGTAGAAGAGGGTGCGGATATCCGCAGCGGGCGATGGTGGTGGGAGAGCCCCGAACATAAAGAGTGCGGATTGCACATAAAGGAGAAAAAGTGATAGATACAAAGAGATTAACGCATTTAAAACAGCTTGAGGCCGAATCGATTCATATACTTAGAGAGGTTGTCGCGGAGTTTGATAATCCCGTGATGATGTACTCTGTCGGCAAAGATTCTGCCGTGATGCTGCATCTTGCACTAAAGGCTTTTTTTCCTGCAAAACTGCCGTTTGTGCTTCTGCATGTAGATACCAGATGGAAATTTAAAGAGATGATTGAGTTTCGTGATAAAAGGGCAAAAGAAGAGGGGTTTGAGCTTTTAGTTCATACCAACCCTGAGGGAATAGAGAGGGATATAAACCCGTTTGTTCACGGCTCGGCGGTTCACACGGACATCATGAAAACAGAGGGTTTGAAGCAGGCACTAAACAAGTACAAATTTGATGCGGTTTTTGGCGGGGCAAGGAGAGATGAGGAGAAATCCAGAGCAAAAGAGAGAATCTACTCTTTTAGAGATAAAAATCATAGATGGGACCCGAAAAATCAGAGACCGGAGCTG
>JAURYA010000120.1 GCA_030654155.1 Sulfurimonas sp.
CTCTTTATCGGAGAATATGTATGGCGGTTTTGGCATAAGAGCTGTGTACTGCCTCTATCTAATAGAAAAATCGGTATATAATGAATTATTCAAAAGTATTAAGAGAAATATACGTAATTGAGCAGGCATATGCCAATAAAAAAGGAAGGCAATATTTTTGAATGTATCCTCTGCTTGAGAAATTGCAATCTCAAATCTGACGAGGCCTGGTTCTTCAGATTTCACTTGTTTTCAGAGCGGACAGTCAGTATAAAGCTGTGCTTCACCGGCGTGTCACAGTCGGAAAAACTCGAGAAAAAATGACATATCATCAGCGGTTCAATATTGTTCTCGTCGAACCTGAAATTCCTCCGAATACAGGTTCGATTGCCCGTCTCTGCGGAGCGACACAGTCGACGCTCCATCTCGTTCATCCCCTTGGTTTTTCAACTGAAGACAAGCACTTAAAACGAGCAGGTCTGGATTATTGGCAGTTTGTTGATATTGTCTACTGGGATAATCTTGATACCTTCCTGGCCGCCCAGGATGAACACAGACTCTTTTTCTTTACCACAAAGGTCAAAAGATCATATACTGAAGCGTCTTTTTCCCCAGGGGATTTTCTGATATTCGGCAGGGAATCGAAGGGGCTGCCTGCTGATATCCTGTCGCTTTATGAAGACAGATGTTTTACACTGCCCATGGCAAGTAAAAATATCAGAAGTCTCAATCTTGCCATGACCGCCGGTATCGTCTTGTATGAGGCGCTCAGGCAGAGCTGCAGATAGTAACACTTCTCCTTCGGGGCCAGTAGATCTTTTTCTCGTTAAATGTGTGCGATCGTAATGGGCTGCACTTGTTTTTTAATTATTAAATACTTTTCAATAGGAGATACGATTCATGGTTGAGCGCGTTTATAATTTCAGTCCCGGCCCCGCCGTCCTGCCCTATGAAGTGTTGGAGCAGGCCTCTCGTGATATGCTCAATTTCCAGGGAACGGGCATGAGCCTTATTGAACTGAGCCATCGATCCAAACAGTTCATGGCTGTTACTGAT
>JAURYA010000127.1 GCA_030654155.1 Sulfurimonas sp.
TGAATTTGCTCTTGACACGGCTCTGGTTTCTATCAGCTTTTGCATCTCTTTGTACATGTAAAAAGATAAAAACAGGTTTGAGAGTACTATTAGCGCGGCTATTATTCTAAATATTTTTATGTTTAGATTTATTTTGAACATATTTAAGCCTTAAAAAATATAGCTATTAATATAGCATAATTTTTAAGTAAATAGAGTATTTAACTTTGTTAAAAAATATTAGCAATATGATAATATGGATAGATGGCGATAGTTATTGCCCTTCTTTTTCATTAGTAAGATGAATAATAAATTTCAATAAACTCATAATAATAATTCCAGATAACATGCCGGCAACTATAAAAGAGAGATACTCATTTTGAGATATTTGTTTCCCATTGTACGCAATAGTTGCAATGGCAATAAGAAAAGTGAGCGGCATTGAATCTCCAAGAGCTAGTAAAAAAGTTCCTTTGGCTCCTAAATAAGAGCTATATGCCGCAAAAGAGCTAACAGTTCTTACAAAAACCAGCGCAAGTAAAATCAACAATGCATTGGTGAGTATTTCAACGGAGAAAATAAGATTTAAATCTAGAGTTGTGCCGACATATATAAAAAAGAGCGGAACTAAAAAGCCAAATCCTATCTTATGCAGGATATGTGGCAAATCAGTTTTATGTTCAAAAAAGTTTGCTATAAAAATTCCGGCAAAGAAAGCCCCTAAAACCATATCTATATTTAAAAAATTCATAATTGAAGTGAGAATAATAAATAGCGCTACACTAATCCGTATGCTTTGTGCTTTAGAATCATCATCCGGCATAATTGCTTTTTTAAGCTCAGGATACCACCAAAAAATCAAATTTACAAACTTAAATGAGTAATAAATAGCGACTAAGACAGCGAAGAAAATAAGTACATGCAGATATAACTCCATCTTCAATCCATAATGCACATAAGACTCAAAAATAACAATTGCAGAAATGCTTATAATCTCACCTATAACGCCTACAATAAGCACAACTTCAATCCATTTGTACTCTTTTCCATGTTCGTTTATAAGCGCCATAATCATTCCAAGTGAGACGATAGGAATGGCAACGATGTAAACAGGATTTAAATTGAATGTTAAGTAGAGTAAGAAAGAGAGCGTGTATAGCGTTGTAAAGTAGATAATTGCTTTGTTTAAGAGATTATTTTTATGTTGTGTATATTTTTTTAAATCTATCTCAAGCCCTGCTAAAAACATAAGATAGAAAAAACCAATTTTAGCTATTTTTGCAAATATATCATTTCCTAAATCTATAAAGCCAATCCATACGGCAATTGAGCCCAAAAGTATCTCAACAACAACAATAGGCAAACGACTAATCTGCGATATTATAGGCGATGATATCAGCAGTAGTGCCAGTTTCGTAAAAAGTATATAGTTTTCCATAAAGTTCCGGATTAAATTTTGGGGATTATACTACAAAGATACTTATATGCTCAAGTTCAAAAGCAATGCAACAATCTTTAAATTTAAATTTATTTAGTATTATTATACAAATAAAAGATAAAAATATAATTTTTACATGTCAAAGGCTGAATTATGAGTAGAAGAAGCAAAACTAAAGAGACAAAAAAAAGTACCCTGACATTTTCGTCCAAAGATTTTCTTCCTACTACAAGAGAAGAGATGGATGCCAGGGGTTGGGAACAGTGTGATATTATCTTGGTTAGCGGTGATGCGTATATTGATTCGCCGTTTATAGGCGTTGCGATGGTCGGCAGAATGTTAGAGAGGATGGGTTACCGCGTCGGAATGATAGGTCAGCCTGACATCAACAGCGATGTTGATATTGGGCGGCTTGGAGAACCTCGTCTTTACTGGGGAGTAAGCGGCGGAAGCGTTGACAGCATGGTTTCAAACTATACGGCAACAAAAAGATTTAGAAATACCGATGACTATACCCCTGGCGGAAAAAACGACAAAAGACCCGACCGCGCGCTTAGTGTTTACTGTAACCTAATCAGAAGATATTTTAAAAATACCGTTCCGCTTGTTTTAGGCGGCATAGAGGCGAGTTTGCGAAGAGTTACCCACTATGACTACTGGGCAGACAGACTGAAAAAGCCGATTCTTTTTGATGCAAAAGCTGACATCATTGTTTATGGAATGGGCGAGATAGCATTGGAACAGCTCACCCGCGCTTTGGATGAGGGTAGGGATTATACAGATATACGCGGGCTAAGCTATATCTCAAAAGAGCCTAAGTATGAGTATATTCAGCTTCCGTCGCATCAAGAGTGTCTGGATGATAAAGAGAAGTATATAGACCTGTTCGACGACTTCTACGACAACAACGACCCGATAAGCGCAAAAGGTTTATGCCAGCCTGTAGATAGCCGTTTTTTGATTCAAAATCCGCCGTGTGACTATCTTAATCAAGCCGAGATGGATGCCAACTCAAATCTTCCATTTACAAGAGAGCTTCACCCATACTACGCAAAAGATGGGAAAGTGAAGTGTTTGGAGACCATAAAATTCTCAATTATGACGCATCACGGCTGTTGGGGAGAGTGCAACTTCTGCGCAATCGGAGTTCATCAAGGCAGAACCATACGAACAAGGACCGAGGAGAATATTCTCCAAGAAGCAAGAGATTTTAACAAATACAAGGATTATAAGGGAATCATCTCTGATGTCGGCGGACCGACTGCCAACATGTACGGATATGAGTGTGACAAGAAGCTTAAAAAAGGTACATGCGATGACATCAGATGTGTAGATGCAGACAGACTTTGCAAGGTTATGCATGTTGACCATAGCAGAAATATAAACTTGCTTAGAAAAATCAGAGAAGTTGAGGGTGTTAGAAAGGCATTTATTGCTTCAGGTGTGCGATACGATTTGATTACAGCGGATAAAAAACATGGATACTCATATCTAAAAGAGATGGTACAGCACCATATATCGGGACAGCTTAAAGTTGCTCCTGAACATACACAGCAGCATGTTCTTGAGCTTATGGGTAAACCGGGAAAAGAGACTTTGGTTGATTTTAAAAAGATGTATGACCAGCTAAATAAAGAAGAGGGTAAAAATCAGTTTTTAACCTACTATCTCATAGCCGCTCATCCAGGGTGTGAAGAAAAAGATATGCATGAGTTAAAAAGGTTTACGACCGAGGAGTTAAAGATGAACCCAGAGCAGGCTCAAGTCTTTACTCCGACACCGGGAACATACTCGGCGGTGATGTACTACACTGAGATGGACCCAAAAACCCGTAAAAAAATATTTGTCGAAAAAGATACAAAAAGAAAAGAGAAGCAAAAAAGAATAGTTGTCGAAAAGGACTGTTTTAAGAGCGGATTTGCATCTTAAATATACATGCATTAAGATTTACTGCAAAAAATGTTCCAACTATTACATTGTTTTCAGTTTTAATACTCTACAATATACAAAAATATTAGATTACGAGTATTAATTAATGAGAGTAGACAAGTTTTTAAACGCGGTAAACATAACAAAAAGACGCTCAGTTTCGCAAGATATGATAGAGAGCGGCGTAGTTCTGGTGAACGGCGTTGTTGCAAAAGCCAGCAAGAATGTAGAAGTCGGAACTATTATTACAATCAACTATCTTGAGTCGGTAAAAAAGTATAAAATTCTGCAAATCCCGAGTGTAAAATCAACACCGAAAAGTTTGCAAAGTGAGTATATCGAGGAGATTTCATGAATTATGAAGAGGCAAAAAAGTCATTTACTTCACTCTTTAATCATGAAATGAGCGATGCGCAGATGAGGGAGTTTTTACTAAGCGTAAAGCTTGATGAGAGCACAAACACTCAAACTATTGCCGCTGCTGCCGAAGTTATGCGTTCGTTTGCAATTTCGCTTCCTATATCTGATGATCTGCGCTCAAAAGTAGTTGATATTGTCGGTACAGGCGGAGATAAGATAGGAAGCTTTAACATCTCTTCAACTGTTGCAATTTTAGCTGCATCATGCGGGAGTATGGTTGCAAAACATGGCAGCCGCTCAGTTACTTCAAAGTCCGGAAGTGCCGATATGTTTGAAGAGCTTGGCGTTAGACTTGATTTAAGCATAGAGAAGAGTGCCAGACTTTTAGAGGAGTCGGGTTTTACTTTTATGTTCGCACAAAATCATCATCCTGCTATGAAGTTTATTATGCCCGTTAGAAAAACAATACCCGATAAAACTATTTTCAATATTTTGGGTCCGCTTACAAATCCCGCAATGGCAAAAAAATCTCTTCTTGGCGTTTTCAACAAAGCATTTGTGCCAAAAATTGCAGAGGCTTTGCGCATTAACGGTGCTGTTTCGACTATGGTTGTAAGCTCTGAAGAGGGAATGGATGAGATAAGCATAAGCGACATTACATATGCTTCTAGGCTAAAAGACGGGGTTGTACATGAGTTTATCATCGACCCGCAGGAGTATGGGATAAGAAGAGTTCCTCTAAAGGCTATTGTAGGCGGAGACGCTAAGGAAAATGCGCAGATATTATATAATATCTTTGATGGCAAATCCACAGAGGCACAGAGAGATATTGTACTTATAAACGCGGCTTCTGCTTTGATGGTTGATGGTTTGGCTCGTGATATCCAAGATGCTCTAGAGATGGCAGAAATGGCCATCAAAACAGGAAAAGCCAAAGAAAAGCTAAAACAAATTATTGAAATATCAAATAAATTATGAAAAAATATCTACTTAGTCTTGATGAAATTGATGTTATGGTTCAAGAAATTGCTAAAAATTTCAGCAACGGAGTGATTATTTTGCGGGGAGATTTGGCAGCCGGAAAAACTACTTTCGTAAAAAAAATGGTTAAATACTTAGGTATAGAGGAAGAGGTGACTTCGCCTACCTTTTCACTTCAGCACTGCTATGGAGATAAAATTTTTCATTATGACATGTACAACCATGGACTGGAACATTTTATCTCTTTGGGAATGTTGGAAGAGCTGGAGAGAGACGGGCTTCATTTTGTGGAGTGGGGAGACGATGAGTTGGTTAAAATTTTGAATTCGGCTGAAATAAAGACCATGGTAATTGATATAGAAAAAATTTCTGACAACAAAAGAGAGTATAAAATATGCACATATTAAAAGCGGTAGATTTAAAGAAAAAAATAAAAGATTTAGAGATAGTAAAAGGGATGAGCCTAGAGGTTAGAAGCGGCGAAGTGGTTGGACTTTTAGGACCAAACGGTGCAGGAAAAACAACTACATTTTATATGATTTGCGGACTTGTTGAAGCAAGCGGCGGAGAGGTCTTTTTTGATGATGAAAATCTATCAGGCATGCCGCTTCACCAAAGAGCGCTCAAAGGGATAGGCTATCTTCCTCAAGAGGCTTCTATATTTAAAGATTTGAGTGTTGAGGACAATCTTCTTATTGCCGCAGAGGTAAAAATAAAAGATAAAGAGGCTCAGGAGAAAAGGATTTTACAGCTTCTCGACATGTTCAACATCGAGCCAATCCGTTACCGCAAAGGCGTGAGTTTAAGCGGTGGAGAGAGACGTCGTGTCGAGATAGCCAGAGCTTTGGTAAATGAGCCGAAATTTCTGCTTCTTGATGAGCCGTTTGCAGGGGTTGACCCGATTGCGGTTATGGACATTCAAACGGTCATAAAACAGCTTGTCTCTTATGGAATCGGCGTACTTATTACCGACCATAATGTTAGAGAGACTTTGGCGGTCTGCGACAGAGCATATGTTATAAAATCCGGTTCACTTTTAGCAAGCGGCACGAGCGAAGAGATAGGTCAAAACGCAGATGTACGCAAACACTACCTCGGCGAGGAGTTTAAGCTCTAGTAAGCTTATTCATCATGGCAGGACTAAGGCAAACGCAAGGCGTTGAAAATAAGCACAAACTCTCAAATACTCTACGTAACTGGCTGCCTATTTTACACTCTAGT
>JAURYA010000137.1 GCA_030654155.1 Sulfurimonas sp.
GAGGCAGAGATGAGAAGCGTGCCATCAGGATAGTAGGCAATATCTATTTTCTTCATCAAAGCATCCATTGCGTTAGAGCTTAAAAGCTCAAACGGATGGATAGACTCGATAAGTTTTCTTTGATCTTGTATGCTCACAAAATATCCTTTACAACATTCTTTGTCAAGCTAATGCTCGCTCTCTTAGGCTTCACGGTGGGTATCCCAAACCTTGACAAGCAAGATTTGACCCTTCCGTTGCAGAAGCGTTCGTTTTGCATTGCTTTTAAAGAGTTACACATGAAAAAACCATTAGTGACTACTCGCGCCCTCGGCACCGATACCAGTCTGGCTTCTTATAAATTGAGCCTCAAACGCCTCTTGCTCATCTTTTGCACCCTGAGAGTTATCAGTGATTGAGAAGAACCAAGTAGTTATAAATGCTATCGTTACGGAAAAGAGCGCCGGATACTCGTAAGGGAAAATAGCCGTTTTGTTTCCTAAAATACTCACCCAGACAACAGGACTTAAAATTAGAAGTATAACCGCACTTGAGAGTCCCATAGTCCCGCCTATTACGGCACCGCGTGTTGTCAGCTTTCTCCAGTACATAGATAGAACCAATATAGGGAAGTTTGCAGATGCAGCAATGGCAAAAGCAAGACCTACGACAAACGCTATATTTTGATTTTCAAAAGCTATACCCATAATAATAGCGACAATTCCAAGAACAACCGTAGCAATTTTTGAAACTTTCATCTCCGTCATCGAATCAACTCTCCCTTTTCTAAGCACGGATGCATAGAGGTCGTGAGAGATTGCCGAAGCACCTGCTAGTGTCAGACCTGAAACAACCGCTAAAATGGTAGCAAACGCAACAGCAGAGATAAATCCCAAGAAGAAGTCGCCGCCTACTGCATGAGAGAGGTGGATTGCAGCCATATTGCTTCCGCCTAAAATCGGTGAACCGCCATCAATCGCCTGTTTTGCAAGATCCAGATACTCAGGATTTTGAAAAACCATAACGATAGCGCCAAAACCGATAATAAATGTCAGTATGTAGAAGTAGCCGATAAAACCAGTTGCATAGAAGACCGACTTGCGTGCCTCTTTTGCGTCACTTACCGTAAAAAATCTCATAAGTATGTGAGGCAGACCAGCCGTTCCAAACATAAGAGCAACTGCTAGTGAAATGGCAGATATAGGGTCGCTTACAAGTCCGCCCGGGCTCATAATCTCTATACCTTTTAGCTCCGTTGCATGTGCAAAAAGCGAGCCGAAACTAAAATCATAGTGTGCCATAACGGCAATCGCCATAAAAGAAGCGCCTGATAAAAGTAAAAATGCCTTGATTATCTGAACCCAAGTAGTTGCGAGCATACCGCCAAAAACTACATATAAAATCATAAGCACGCCGACTAACACAACAGCCATCTCATACTGAAGACCAAAAAGAAGCTGGATAAGCTTTCCGCTTCCAACCATTTGTGCAATCAGATACAAAACCACCGTTGCTATCGAGCCTGAAGCCGCAAGCGTACGAACAGGAGTTTGACGAAGTCTGTATGACGCAACGTCTGCAAATGTGTATTTTCCGAGATTTCTAAGCGGCTCGGCAATTAAAAAAAGAATTATGGGCCAGCCTACTAAAAAGCCGATAGAGTATATCAATCCATCATACCCTTTCATATATACAAGACCGGAAATTCCCAAAAACGAAGCGGCCGACATGTAGTCGCCCGCAATCGCCATACCGTTTTGAAAACCTGTTATCCCGCCACCTGCGGTGTAAAAATCTTTTGCGCTCTTTGTTTTTTTTGCAGCCCAATATGTGATACCCAAAGTTCCGCTGACAAAAAGTAAAAACATTACGATAGCCGAGAGGTTAAGCGACTGTTTTTGAACTTCGCCGCTAATGACGTCAGATGCAAAAACCGCAATAGTTCCAATGATTAAAAATATAAACGCTCTGTTCACTGCTTATCCTTTATAGAATTTTTAATTTTGTTGTTCAGGTCGTCAAACTCGCCGTTTGCTCTTTTTGTATATATTCCCGTCAAGACAAACGCAAAAATAATAACTGCCATACCTACGGGAATTCCTATGGTTGTGACGGAATCAGGCGATATCGGCGTACCTAAAACCTTAGGTACAAACGCTATGGTTAAAATAAAAATAAAATACACTGCCAACATCAATATTGACAACTTAAGAGCAAAACCGTTTCTTTTAGAAACAAGCTCTTTATAATTAGGGTCGTTTTTTATCTTCTCTACGAGCTCTTTGTTCATCTTATTTTCCTTTTAAAAGTTATAGTTCATAATAAATCTGTACTCGTCCCAGCCGGTTTTACCCGCCGCACTCTCGGCAAAACCTCTTGGAAAGTTTCCACGAAGACGAAGTTGAAGATTTTTCACAACCTGAGGGTTATAAATAGCATCAAATCCTGCTTCGCTTGCTGTTCTCTCCACTCCGTATCCGCTGTTTGCGTCCATATCAAACTCTGTATAATATGCAACTGTTGTAAGATTAGCACCCATATCTTTAAAGTTGTATGATACCGCTACTTTTGCAGCATCTGTTCCCGCTATAAACATGTGACGTGTGACCATCCCTTGTGTATATGCAGGCATTCCGCCCCATGGAGAAATAATAGCATTTGCAACGCCACCATCAGCGAGTTCAGCCGCACTGTTGTCACCTGTTTTTGAGTATGCAAATGAGAAATCAAAATTTTCTACTTTCACACCAAATTTTGCCGCAGCGTATGTACTGTCTATCTTGCCGCCAAACTCATCTCCAACCGAATCCTCTTTGATGATTTGCATACCTGCGTATGGCTTAAGCGCATCGATAATCAGACATTTCCATGAAAAATTCGCTTCACCGTAGATGATGTTCATAATGTCATGCGCATAGTAGTTCCAAAGGTCAAGTTTAAGATTTTGGATTCCGGTATATGTAGCCGAAGCCATTGTAATACCGTCTGTTTTTTCACCAAAAGCATAAGTTCCGACATTTTCAAAACTTCCAACTTGATTGAGGCTATCAACATAAGAGTAACCTGCTGTTGCAGATAGTAACTTATTTGCATTCGTTGCTGTTGGTGTTGCACTATAAGCTCTACCGAAAGTTCCTTGCGCAAATTTTGTTACATGTCCAAGTGTGAAGGTTGTGTTTGCGATATCTTTGTTAGTAAGCACATACGCCTCAAAAAGGTTTGGAATCATTCTCGCATCATCGTCTGCTAGCATTGGAGTAGAAAGCTTCTGGCGACCGCCTTTAAAAGTTGTTTTTCCGCTTTTATATTGGAAATACGCCTCACCGAGAATTGAGTAGTTGTCGCTGTCTTTCCCAAAAAGCGTAGCATCTATGGTTTTGCGAGAATCTAATTCATTTGTAGTGTAAAATGCAGCGCCAAAACTAAGTCCACTTAACTCTGCAGTTTCATACTTTAAATGTCCGCCTATTGCAGTTGCACCTCTGTGCGTTCTGTTTCCAGCACTACCCTGATACTCTCTATCTATGTAAAACATACGGACTTGTCCGCTTGCTTTGCCCTCAGAAAACATGCCATTTAAATCATCCGCAGCATTCAAAGAAGAAGCCACAACAAAACTCATTGCCACTGCGCTAAGCGCGATATACTTTTTCATCCTTTTCCCTTTTTTATATATTAAACGCCCTAATCCTAAAACAGGAAAATAGCATGAACGTAGCATTGATGAAAAAAGCGGATATAGACCTCTTTTGTTTATGAATTTGGGTGAAAATGTAACATGTCATAAATTCTCATTGTTACTATTAAGCTTTACTTAAGAAAATAACGTTCTATATTTCTTAACCAAAGTCACTATTTTGTTTATACTATAATATTTTTTACATATAAGATAAAAATTCTAAAAAGGACACTAACTATGAAAGAGATTATAAATGCTTACAGAGCACAAAAAATTAATGTTGACTCTTTTATTAAAACGCTTATAGACAGTCTGCCTAACGAATATATGAAAGAGGCTGATGATATACTAAAAAAATATCGCTATATTCAACTCATTTACGGGGTTAACTCAGAATTTAAACAATCAACCCCAGTGGTGTGCAGAAAAGAGAGAGATTCAAAACAGATAGGAAATGACAAAAGCCACTATTTTATGAAGCTGCATCTAGATAACAACGGCATATACATATCAAATCCATACATCCATCACAAGAGTGGAAAACCTAGTGTTTCCGTTGTTCATTTTGTAGATTCTGTCTACTATATTTTTGATATAGATCTTATCCATCTCCTAGAGGATTTAAAGCTTATCGAGTACAACAGTCTTCACGATAAAATCAAGAGAATCGTCTACTTTTTTGGCTCTACTGCTTTGGCACTAGTTTCCATCGCACTTATAACATACGGCGGGTTTGTATTTTTTAAACTTATGTTTTCTCTAACAAGCTCAGATTTTTTGCATGATATATTTAGATCAATCATTTCTATCACACTGGGATTGGCGATTTACGACTTGGCAAAACAGATTTTTGAGCATGAGGTAATATTTCAGTCGTTTCATAAATCGGACGATAAGCAGTATAAGGTGCTTGGAAAATTCCTTATCTCAATCATCATTGCCCTATCTATCGAGACATTGATGGTGGTCTTTAAGATAGCACTTGAAGATATCTCAAATATGATCTCAGCCTTTTACCTGCTCATAGGAACCACCATTATGCTTGTGGGACTTGGGTATTTTTATAAAACGATTCAGGAGTCGACCCCAAAAGAGGATAATTAAGCTTTGCGGCAAACTCTATCTCTTTAGGGTTTGTCTATCATATAGCCCATACCCCGCACATTGATAACAAAGTCCTCTTTAAGGCTTTTTTTTAGCCTGTTTATCTCCGCTCTGATGGTGGCGTTATCGATGTTGTTCTCATCCCAGACATAGATTCTAAACTGCTCAAAATCAACAACCATTCCTCTGTTTCTTGAGAGCAGGTCTATGATTTGAGACTGTTTTTTTGTCAGAACATGAGGCTCGTTGCTAAAGAGCAGAGTACTGTGTTCTTGGTCGTAACTGTAATTTTTAGAGAGCCTGAGATGAATTCTCGGCACCTCGCTGGAGAGTTTAATTCTATCCACCCTAAGAGAGAGCTCTTTTAGGTGAAACGGCTTTTTCAAGTAGTCATAACACCCCAAATCATACGCCCGAGAAATATCCTCAATATCTACCAAAGCACTTATATAGACAACCGGTACATGTATCTTCAAATCGTGGATTTTCTCCAAAAAAGCAAGCCCGTCAAGTCCTGGAACGTTAATGTCTAGGATAAGTAAATCGTAAGAGTTCTCTTTTATAGCGCAAAGCGCATCAAGTCCGTTAAAAAAGCTCTCAACCTGATGCCCCACGGACTCTAAATATTCGCAAATCGACTCATTTAGCATTACCTCATCTTCTAAAAGCAGTATCTTCATCAATCCCCCATCACTTTAAACTTATAGCTAAAGGTCGTAAGCGAATCGTCTGAGGCGACATCTACCTCAACGCCCTCTTCTTCGCATATACTCTTTACGAGTCTAAGCCCTAGTCCAAAGCCGTCCCTGCTCCGCTCTTCTCTATAGTAAGCTTCAAAAACCTTATCCGTATCTTGTATGATTTTGGACCTGCTGCTAACGCAAAACTGGGCATGCGAGCCGACTTTTACCAAACTTATATGTACATTTTCATTCGGCAGCGTATATTTTATGGCGTTTGTCAGAGTATTGTCTATAATTCTTTGAAGTTTCGTCTCGTTAAAATGTACATGCAACTCCTCTTTTGGCGGAGTGTACTCAAACTTTATCAACGAAAATTCGGCAACTTCTCTAAAAAAATCTATCCTGCTGTTTAAAAAATTATTTAGATTTATTACCGTTTTTTTGTACTCGATATGATCTTTTTTAACCAGATAGCTCAAATCGTCATATATGCTAAAGATATTTTTTGCGGCAGCCTCTATCTTGGAGAGGTCTCTATCTTTTGGATGCTTCATCAGATAGAGTTCAATGCTTGTCAGTATTACGCTAAGAGGGGTATTTGTCTCGTGAACCGTATAGCGCAAGAACTCCTTTTGCGCCTTTAACAAATCCTGCGAAAAAGTTTTCTCCTTTTGCAGATTTTCGTTTATAAGCAGCAGTGCCTCCGTTTTTTTCTTTACTCTCTCTTCAAGCCCTAAGTTAAGCTCTCTTAGACTGTTTTTCTGCTCATTTATTTTAGTGACCATCTCATTTGCATAGCCTACCATTACCCTGAAATCTTCAAAAAAGATGCTGTTAGGGTCTAGTGCTTCATCTCTGTTGACCGCTTTTTTAAAGAAATCCAAAAAGGTTTGAGTGTCTCTTTGCAGAAGCTTGTTAAAAAGGTTATTTAGCCCCAAAAATATTGCAAAAAGGATAAAAGAGAGGGTAACGATGGCAAGAACGGTTTTAACCAGAAGCGATTTTAGTTTTTTCTTATTTTCATCTACGAGTTCTGCATTTAAAAGATTGTCACTTTTAATCAGCATGCTCTTCTCAAGCGCTCTCTCATAATCTTCATACATCTCCTCTACAAGAAGGGATACAAAGACCATAGTAAGTAAAAATATAACGGTTATCGTAAAAACATTAGCCCGCTTTATCGTTATATTTTGCAATAGTGATTTTATTTTCATACCTGAGATTATACACGGATTTATTTTTTATAAAAACATCTGTTTAAAATATTTCAGATAGTTAAATTATTATCGGCGGGTTGTTCTTCGCCCTTTTGTGATTCACCGCTTTGTTCGCTGGGTTCAATTGAGCTATTTTCCTCCGTTGGCTCTGCCACAACCGCCTCTTCTTCTTTTTTAGGAGTCATTACCTCTTGATAAACAGACTGAATCACCCCTCTTTTTTCCATAGTTTTATAAATTACATTGGCACGGTTTTTTACATATTTTTGATTGCCGTTAGGGTCGTATCTAATGGGATTTGGAAGAACTGATGCAAGTCTTGATGCCTCAAAAGCAGTTAGGTTATTGGCGCTTTTATGATAGTAATGACGCGCGGCAGCTTCTATACCGAAAATCCCGTCTCCCCACTCCGCAATATTGAGATAAATCTCTAAAATACGACGTTTTGATAATGTTTTCTCAATTCTGTATGTAATAATTGCCTCTTTGATTTTTCGTATCGGATTTTTGCTCGGAGAAAGATATAGATTTTTTGAGAGCTGTTGAGAGATGGTGCTTCCGCCCGCCAAAGTTCCTTTTTTAATGCTTCTCTCAATGGCATTTTCCATTCCCTTGATATCAAATCCGTCATGATTGTAAAAACCGTCATCTTCTGCGATTAAAACTGCTTTTATAATATTTGGAGAGATGTTGCCTATTTTGACCCAAGTGTGATTCATCTTTATGTTGCGATTTTCATCTGCCCACTGTTCTTTGCGAAACTCCATAAAAGCGGTGGGAATCGGGTTTGTTTCTTTAAGCGCATCGACACCTGGATAAACAAAATAGCGACCGATGTCGACTGCTCCCAATGCTAAAATGATGAGAGTAAATTTTAAAAATTTGTTCATAAAGGTACCGTTTCAATATTAAATGCGACATTATATCAGCGCTGCGACAACTTCAAACTTAGGATTATATTAGGATTTGTTTTTACAAAAACATCTGTTTAAAATATTTCACTATAATTTCAAAAATTTTTAAAACAAAAGGGTAAAAACATGTTTGGAAGAAACTTAAAAACATACGATTTAAGCGCAGAAGAGTTAAACAAACTTCAATGGGCAAAAATATCAACTAGCAAAGGCGACATCTGGATAAAACTGTTTCCACAGGAGGCTCCAAACACTGTTGCAAACTTCGCACACCTGGCAACTTCAGGTTTTTACAATGATTTAAGTTTTCACCGCGTAATCCCTGGTTTTATGGCTCAAGGCGGTTGTCCGCACGGAACTGGAACGGGCGGACCTGACTGGGCAATTCCATGTGAGACTAAGAAAAACAAGTCTAAGCACACAAGAGGAGCATTATCTATGGCTCATGCAGGACCAAACACGGGCGGAAGCCAATTTTTCATCACGTTTGTTTCAACTCCTCACTTAGACGGTGTTCACACTGTTTTTGGTGCTATCCAAAAAGATGATGCAGAGAGTTTTGCGGTTCTTGACAGCATTAAAGGTCAAGACGCAATCAACTCTATCGAGATTTTTGAAACAAAGTAAATGTTAGTACACATCTGTTGCAGCGTAGATTCACACTTCTTCTTAGAAAAACTACAACGCGACTACCCACAGGAGAAGCTTATAGGCTTCTTCTACGACCCAAACATTCATCCATATTCAGAGTATCAGCTTCGCCTTTTTGATGTTAAACGCTCATGCAAAAAGCTCGGCATTGAACTGATTGAAGGCGAGTATGATTTTGAAGCTTGGATGGAAGCGGTAAGAGGTTTGGAGAATGAACCTGAAAAAGGCAAAAGATGTGAAGTCTGCTTTGACAGACGGTTTGAAGTAAGTGCAAAAAAAGCACTCTCTCTCGGCGAAAAAAGCATAACTACCACACTGCTTGTCAGTCCTCTAAAATCACAAGAACAACTTAAACGCAGCGGTGATATTTTTTTCCAAAAGTACGGCGTTGAGTTTATTGCTTATGATTATCGAACAAATGGCGGAACACAGGAACAGAGCCGTGTGACAAAAGAGGAGCAGCTCTACCGTCAAGACTACTGCGGCTGCATCTACGGACTTACCATGCAGCGCGAGCAGCAAGAGCGTCTGATGGATGAGATGTTCTCTCCTATTTCAAACAAAATATTGCCCGCTTCCATCGAAGAGAGACTTGAGATGTACAGTTATCGCAATGAACTTGAAGATCAAAATATTGCCTACAAAATTATTAGAGAGAAGTTTTTAAACTACCGTCAATTAAATTTTAAAGTTGTTTCCGATAAAAGCAATGTTATTCCTGCTTACGCTCTCTCTTACTCTACCCTGCCAAGAAAAAAAGCGCAGGGAACGGTAGAGTTTTCAGACAATAACATAGGTTATTTTGTACGCGAAGAGATAAAATTTGTCACTTTGGAGTTTTTCAACTCTGCATGTAATTTTAAATATAAAACAGTAAATGAGCTGATATTTAGCCCGCCGAGTTTTGATGAGGAGCTAAAGTTTAGAACTATTTTAACATCTTTAAATTATGATTTAAGCCCAATTATTATTGTTGATAAAATCCCTCAAACAAAGCTTACGGTAGAGCTTGATGCAAAAATTTATGAAGATGTAAGAGAAAAACTAATCATTCTATAATATTTTTTTTGGTAAAATAGCCAAAATTATTATAAAGGCTTTTGTATTATGATTATGGATGTTATGGAAATTCAAAAAATTATACCTCACCGTTACCCTTTTTTACTTTTAGACAGAGTTACCGAGATTAAAGAGAATGAATCTCTAATCGGGTTTAAAAATGTAACAATCGGCGATAACGTTTTCCAAGGCCACTTTCCAGGTCACCCAATCTATCCAGGAGTTATGATACTAGAAGGCATGGCTCAAGCCGGCGGAATATTGGCATTTAAGAGCATGGGCGATATGACGGAGGAGCAAGCTGCTAACAAAGTTGTATATTTTATGAGCATTGATAAAGCAAAATTTCGCGCTCCTGTAAAACCTGGCGACAGACTTGAATACCGCATAAGTGTTATTAAAAACAAAGGTCAAATCTGGGTACTTGACGGCAAAGCTTATGTTGATAATGTTTTAGTTTCAGAAGCTGAACTAAAAGCAATGATTGTAGACAAATAATGAGCAAAATTTCTCCTTTAGCAATCATTGAAGATGGTGCAGTTATAGGCAAAAATGTTGAGATTGGCGCGTACTGCTTTATCTCTGCGGAGGCTACTATCGGTGATGGAACCAAAATAGAACAAAACAGTTGTATTTACGGAAAAACAACCATAGGCAAAAAAAACCATATATTTTCACATGCCGTAATCGGTTCGGCTCCGCAAGATTTGAAGTTTGCGGGAGAAGATGTAGAGCTGATAATAGGCGATAACAACAAGATTAGAGAGTTTACTCTTTTTAATCCCGGCACAAAAGGCGGCGGCGGAAAAACGATCATCGGTTCACACAACCTTTTTATGGGCTATGTACATATCGGACATGATGTTATCATCGGCAACCACTGTATTTTGGCAAATGCCGCAACCCTCGCTGGACATGTCGAGATGGGAGACTATGCAGTAATCGGCGGAATGACACCTATTCATCAATTTGTTCATATCGGCGAATACGCGATGATTGCAGGAGCATCTGCTTTAGCTCAAGATGTTCCGCCGTTTTGTATGGCAGAGGGAAATCGAGCAACACTTAGAGGATTAAACTTAACCGGACTTAGAAGAAATATAAAACGTGAAGAGATAGACGAGATAAAGTCGGCCTACAAAGAACTTTTTGAAGCTGGAAAACCACTTAAAGATGTTGCAAACGAACTTTTAGAAAAAACTACAAGTTTGCGTGTTCAATCACTTTGTAATTTTGTTCTTAAAACCAAACGCGGAATCCCATACGAGAGGAAAAATTTATGATTTTTAGAACATGCAGCTTTTGTGATGCTCAGGAGAGTGACACAAATCCGCTAATTGCCGGAAACGGTGTATATATATGTAAAAACTGTGTTATTTCTGCCTATAAGATAATGTTTGGAGATGATAAAGCTTCTGACATCTCAAAAAAGAGTGAGTTGGTTGATGCGGTAACAAAACTGATGACACCTAAAGAGCTAAATAGTTTTTTAGCAGATTACATCATTGGTCAAGAGCGCGCTAGAAGACTCTTAAGTGTTGCCGTATATAACCATTATAAAAGAATTTTTAAAACTCAAAATGTAAAAGATGACGATACCGAGATTGCAAAATCAAACGTTCTTCTAATAGGTCCAACGGGGAGCGGAAAAACTCTTATGGCTCAAACTATTGCCAGAGTGTTAAATGTTCCTATTGCCATTGCAGATGCTACGAGTCTTACTGAAGCCGGATATGTCGGAGAGGATGTTGAAAATATTTTAACAAAACTTCTTCAAGCGGCAGACGGAGATGTGCAAAAAGCCCAAAGAGGAATAGTTTTTATAGACGAGATAGATAAAATTTCTCGTATGAGCGAAAATCGCTCTATTACTCGTGATGTCTCCGGTGAGGGTGTTCAGCAGGCTCTTTTAAAGATTATCGAGGGAGCCGTTGTAAATATTCCGCCAAAAGGTGGACGAAAACATCCAAATCAAGAGTTTATAGCAATTGACACGACGGGGATTTTATTTATCTGCGGCGGTGCATTTGACGGTCTTGATGAAATACTAAAGAAAAAACAGGGTGAGAATGTTTTAGGCTTTGGACATGAAAAGAAGAGCAAAAAAGAGCAGAAGATGAGCTACGACATGGTTGAACCGGACGATTTGGTCAGCTATGGTCTTATTCCTGAGCTTGTAGGCCGTCTTCCAATAATTGCCTCGCTAAATGAGATTACAGAAGATGATATGGTTCGCATTTTAACAGAACCGAAAAATTCAATCATTAAACAGTATAAAAAACTATTTTCAATCGACAATGTTGAGCTTAACTTTGAAGAGGACGCTCTAAGAGCAATCGCAACCAAATCTATAAAAAGAAAAACAGGTGCTCGCGGACTTCGCGCAATTTTAGAAGAGAATATGATAGATATCATGTATGAACTTCCGGAATATAGCGGATATGAAGTCTTAATAACTAAAGCAGTAATAGATGACGGAGAAGCTCCGGTCTATATCAAAAAACACTCAAAACAAATAGCATAAGGCAGCAAAATGATATTTAACAAACTAATCGGACTTTTTTCAAATGATTTATCCATAGATTTAGGAACTGCAAACACAATCGTAATAGCAAAAGGCAGAGGTATCATCATAAATGAGCCCTCTGTTGTTGCCGTAAAAACAGGAAAATTTGGGCAACAGAGAGTTCTGGCTGTCGGACATGAAGCAAAAGAGATGGTCGGTAAAACTCCCGGCAACATTAAAGCGATTCGCCCAATGCGCGACGGTGTTATAGCCGACTTTGACATGACTGAAAAGATGATTAGAAAATTCATCGAAAAAGCGCATGGAAGAAGCTCTTTAATAAGCCCGAGAATAATCATCTGTGTTCCTTACGGCTTAACGCAGGTTGAGAGAAAAGCGGTTCGCGAATCGGCTCTTAGTGCTGGAGCAAGAGAGGTTTTTCTTATTGAAGAGCCGATGGCAGCGGCAATCGGAGCAGGTATTGACATTCGTGAGCCTCAGGGAAATCTAGTAGTTGACATCGGCGGCGGTACGACTGAGATAGGTGTTGTTTCACTCGGCGGACTTGTACTTTCAAAATCAATCCGTACAGCCGGAGATAAGATAGACCAAGCCATCGTCAACTATGTAAGAAGAAAATATAACCTTCTTATCGGTGAGAGAATTGCCGAAGAGATTAAGATAAATATCGGAACTGCCGTAACTCTTGATGAAGAGTTAAGAATGGTTATTACAGGCAGAGATCAGGTTGAGGGGCTTTTAAGTTCTGTTGAACTTACAAGCGAAGATGCGAGAGAAGCTATGAGAGATCCTCTCAAAGAGATTGCGGAAGCACTTCGCGATGTACTGGAGCAGATGCCTCCAGATTTGGCCGGTGACATTGTAAACCACGGTATTATATTAACAGGCGGGGGAGCACTTATCCGTCAACTAGACAAATATCTCTCAGACATTATTAAAATACCTGTTTACGTTGCAGATGAGCCGCTTCTTGCAGTTGCTCGCGGAACCGGTCGTGCGTTAGAAGAGATAGATTTATTACAAGAACTATTTGAAAATGAATAAGGGGCTATTTAGCTTTTTTTCAATATTTATTGCACTCTTAGTGGGTGCATTATATTATACTGATATTATTCAGTCCCCTTTTATCTCTGTTTTAAACAGTGTAAAATCAAACTACCACTCCACAACAGAATTTATTGACAACCAAATAAACAAATATTTTTTTCAGGCTAGACATATTGAAGAGCTAGAAAAAAAACTTCAAAAATATGAAAATAACCATTTAGTCATGCAGCAGTTGGCCTCTGAGATAAATGACATTTTTGTGCAAAATCGCTCAAGTTTTAAAACAGACCCAAATGTAGAGTTGATAAGAACTATATCCTATCAAAAATTTGGCGACCAAAACAGAGTATGGCTTGAGATTGACGACTACAACTCATCTCGCGTCTATGGACTTGCCTACAATGAGCTTGTTGCGGGCATTGTTGTCTCACACAACGGCAGACCGCTTGGGCTGTTAAACAGTGATACAAAAAGTTCATATGCCGTATATGTAGGAGATGAAAATGCACCTGGAATTGTGCAAGGGAATAATTCAAAACATTTGCTTGTAAAATTTATTCCGGCTTGGTTTTTAATAGAAGTTGGTGATGAAGTCGTAACTTCCGGTTTAGATGAAATCTTTTTCAAAGGGCTAAAAGTCGGAACCGTTATTTCCGTTACAAAATCGCAAGGTTATCAAACTGCAGTTATTGAGCCATTCTATAAAGCCAATGATCCAAACTATTTTCATATGATAAAAAAAGTCAGATAACTCATCAAATCTTAAGTGCTTTTTACCTATAATAAGCAAATTTTTTTATGCACTAAGCAACTCTCGAAAAACATAGTTTTTCGTAGCTTTAGGGGGTTGGAAGGGACTTTAGTCCCTCCCGCTAAAACGGACTTGTTCGTTTTAGTGCGTAACATCAAATAAAAAGGTAAAAAATGCCAAAACGCACCGACATTCATACTATATTACTTATTGGTTCAGGTCCAATTATCATCGGTCAAGCTTGTGAATTTGACTACTCCGGAACCCAAGCCGTTAAAACACTAAAAGAACTTGGATACCGCGTAGTTCTCATCAACTCTAATCCTGCAACTATTATGACAGACCCTGAGTTTGCCGACAGAACATATATTGAGCCTATAAAAGAAGATGTAATTGCTAAGATTATCAGAGATGAAAAAGTAGATGCTATTCTTCCGACAATGGGAGGGCAAACTGCTCTAAATGTGGCTACTAAAATGTATGAAAAAGGTATGCTTGAAGGAATAGAGTTTTTGGGTGCTTCCCCTGAAGCTATCCATAAAGGCGAAGACCGTTCAGCTTTTAAAGAGGCTATGATCAAAATAGGAATGGACCTGCCATTCTCGATGTACGCATACAATATGGATGACGCACTAAAAGCTGCCGAGACAATAGGTTTTCCTATAATCATCCGTGCATCATTTACTCTTGCAGGTGGTGGAAGCGGTGTTGCTTACAATATGGATGAATTCAAAAAGCTTGCTCAACGCGGACTTGATGAATCTCCTGTTACTGAAATTTTAATAGAAGAGTCTCTTCTTGGTTGGAAAGAGTATGAGATGGAAGTTATTCGCGACAAAGCGGATAACTGTATTATCGTCTGTTCTATTGAAAACTTTGACCCGATGGGTGTTCATACGGGCGACTCTATAACTGTTGCTCCCGCTCTGACATTGACGGATAAAGAGTATCAACGCATGCGTAATGCCTCTTTTGATATCTTAAGAGAAGTCGGTGTTGACACAGGCGGAAGTAACGTTCAGTTCTCAATTGATCCGCGCACTGGAAGAATGATAGTTATCGAGATGAATCCTCGTGTTTCTCGCTCATCTGCTCTTGCTTCTAAGGCAACAGGATACCCTATTGCAAAAGTTGCAACTCTTCTTGCTGTTGGATTTACTCTTGATGAAATTACAAACGACATTACGGGAACTCCCGCATCTTTTGAGCCGGTAATCGACTATGTTGTTACCAAAATTCCACGTTTTACATTTGAAAAATTCCCTGAAGCAGAAAATACTCTTAGCACAAGTATGAAATCAGTCGGCGAAGTTATGGCAATCGGGCGAACATTTAAAGAGTCCATCCAAAAAGCGCTCTGTTCACTTGAGACAGGTCTGTGCGGATTTGATGAGATAACTTCTGATTTTGAGTTTGTAAAACATGAGATTCGTCGTCCAAATGCAGACAGAGTTCTTTATGTGGCAGAAGGATTTCGTCGTGGCATGAGTGTTGAGGAAATGTTTGACACATGTCAGATAGACCCATGGTTTTTATACCAGCTAGAAGAGATGATAAAAACAGAGAGCATTATAACGGATAAGATTTTAACTGATGAAGAGTTTATGAGAAGTGTAAAAGTTGACGGTTTTTCAGATAAAAGAATTGCTCAGCTGATAACTAAAAACTCAAATAAAAAAGTAAGCGAAGAGGATGTTTACAAAGCTAAAAAATCTCTTGGCGTAAATCTCGAATATAACGAGGTTGATACCTGTGCTGCGGAGTTTGAAGCGCTTACACCTTACCTTTACTCAACAACGAATATTACAAAACTTCCTAATGTTAAAAATAGAGTGAGTGACAAGAAAAAAGTTCTTATTCTTGGCGGCGGACCAAACAGAATCGGGCAAGGCATCGAGTTTGACTACTGCTGTGTTCACGCTGCATTTGCACTTAAAGAGATGGGCATCGAGACAATCATGTACAACTGTAACCCAGAGACTGTTTCAACAGATTATGACACTTCCGACGTACTATATTTTGAACCGATTGATTTTGAACATGTTAGAGAGGTTATAGAGAATGAAAATCCAGATGGAGTCATCGTTCACTTCGGCGGACAAACTCCTCTCAAACTTGCAAATGCTCTGACAAACATAGGAGCAAAAATTGCAGGAACGCCTTCACATGTAATTGACTTAGCGGAGGATAGAGAGCAGTTTTCAAACTTCGTAAACAGCCATGGATTGAAGCAGCCTGCAAACGGATTGGCAAGAACCAAAGAAGAGGCACATGACATAGCGGATAGATTAGGTTTTCCTGTTTTAGTTCGCCCCTCTTTTGTTCTTGGCGGACGAGGTATGAGAATCGTTTACTCGCAAGATGAGCTTCGTCACTATATGGATTTGGCGGTGTTAGTCAGCAACGATGCACCCGTGCTTGTAGATAAGTTTTTAGATCAGGCAATTGAGCTTGATGTTGATGCAATTTGTGACGGCAAAGATGTTTATATCGGTTCAGTAATGCAGCATATTGAAGAGGCTGGAATCCACTCCGGAGACAGTGCTTGTTCGCTTCCTCCCGTTAATTTATCAAAAGAGATGATTGACAAAGTAGAGCAGCAGACAAAAACAATAGCGCTTGGTCTTGGCGTTATCGGACTTATGAATGTTCAGTATGCAATTTATCAGGATGAAATTTACCTAATCGAAGTAAATCCACGAGCTTCTAGAACTGTTCCTTTTGTAAGCAAAGCGACAGGTATGCCGCTTGCTAAAGTTGCAACTCGCGTAATGGTTGGTGAAACTCTTAGAAGTGCGTTAGAATATTATGATAAATACAATATTGTCATGGAAGAAAATGGTCTCTTAAAGCCTCGTCTTAAAGGGCATATCTCTGTTAAAGAAGCAGTTTTCCCATTCCATAAACTCTATGGTGCAGATTTGGTTCTGGGACCTGAGATGAAGTCAACAGGCGAGGTTATGGGCATCAGTTCAAACTTCGGTATTAGTTTTGCAAAAGCTCAAATAGCAGCCGGAAACAAAATAGTAACAAGCGGAACATGTTTTCTCTCTTTCGTTGACACAGACAAAAAACATGCTCCAGAGATAGCAAGCGGACTTAATAGACACGGCTTTAAACTTGTTGCGACAAAAGGTACTCAAGCTATCATAGAAGAGGCTGGGATTCCATGCGAAGTGGTTTTAAAAATCTCAGAGGGTCGTCCAAACATTGAAGACAGCATGAAAAATGATGCAATTCATATGGCAATCAATACATCCGACAACAACACCTCAAAAAAGGATGCGGTGGTTATTAGACAGGAAGTGTTAAAGCGAAATATTCCCTATTTTACTACTTTAAGTGCTGCAAGAGCGCTTATCCTTGCCCTTGATGAGATGAAAGATGAGTCATGGTCTTCCTCAAAAGCTCTGCAAGATTTTCTAGCTTAGAGATGAACGTCATACTCACTCAAACCGACACTACTGTCGGTTTTTTGTCACAAGATGCGCAAAAATTATATGGGATAAAATCTCGCCCTGAAACAAAACCTTTTATTAAGGTTTACAAAGATTTTAGAAGCTTTTTAGATGATGGAAACAGAGTTATAAAAAATAGAAAAAACCTAGTTCGCCGCTCAAAGAAAACTACATTTATAATCAATAACTTTTCATTTAGAGTTGCACCGCCAACCATAAATTCGCAAATATTAAGAGATACCCCATGGTTTTACTCTACATCTGCAAACCCAAGCGGTGAAAAGTTTAGCAGAGATTTTTGTAAATCAAAAGCTGATATAATAGTAGAAAATGCAAATGGATTATTTGAGCAGAGCTCATCAGTTCTTATAAAAATAAACAAGCAAAAGATGAGAAAATTAAGATGAAAGGGATAAATTATATGAAACATATTTACTCAATTGCAAGCGGTGTCGCACTAGGAAGTGCCGGTGTAGCTATGATGAGCGTTCTTGGCGGATGTGAATCGTCGCAGCAGGAACAAAAAGCTACACAAAATAAATTTCTAATAATTGAACAACAAGCTGACGGAAAGTATATTGTTGTTGAAGAGATGCCGACAGAAGGTCCAAGCAGAGCAATTATTCGTGAAATTGATGCAAACGGAAATAAAACAGAACGATTAATGAACGAAGATGAGATGAAAAAACTCGCCGGACAGGAGTACCAAAAAGTTCAAGAGGGCAGCTCTGAAACACTAAAAAGCGGTGAGAGCAGTGCCGGAATGGGACTTGGGGGAACTATTTTAGCCGTTGCGGCAGGTTCACTTTTGGGCAATATGATTGGCAACGCTTTAATGAATAACAAAAATTTTGCCTCCCGCTCATCTACCGTAAATAAGAGTGCTTACAGTCGTTCAGCCGCAGGGCAGGCAGCCGGAAGCGGAACTTCAACTAAAAAAAGTTTTTTTGGCGGTTCAAAATCGACAACATCATCAACTAGCTCAACATATGGCGGTTAACATTGGTTAAATTAAGCAAAATCAGACCTCTAAAAAATGAGCAGCTCGAAGAGCTGGGATTTACTTGGCACACAGACAGCGATAACAGCGGGTATATAAGTGATAGTTTGGTGAAAATAACACAGAATGAAGCAGAGTCCTATTATGAAGCGGTTAATGAGCTCTACGACATGTATGCTGAAGCTGCCCAGTATGTTGTAGAAAACAATCTTTTCTTTGAACTTGGAATCCCTTTTAATCTTATAGATGCAATAAAAAAGAGCTGGGAAAATGATGTCCACTGGCATGTTTACGGCAGGTTTGATTTAGCCGGAGGGATGGACTCCAAACCGATAAAACTTATAGAGTTTAATGCCGACACTCCGACATCTCTTTTTGAAACAGCGCTGCTTCAGTGGGCTTTGCTTAAAGAAAATGGCATGGATGAGGATAGACAGTTTAATAATGTTTATGAATCTATAAAACAAAATTTCAGACGTTTGATTACTCTCTTTGATGACACTAAGCTTTTTGATGAGAGGTATGACGGATGGAAGATACTCTTTTCTTCAATACACGGCAACGACGAAGAGGAAGCAACAACAAGATTGCTTCAGCAGATTGCAACGGATGCCGGTTTTAACACAAGCTTTGAGTATCTTGGAGATGTAAAGTTTGATGAAGATGGCATATACGACAGAGATGACAACAAATATGAGTACTGGTTTAAACTCTACCCTTGGGAAGATATAGCTGTTGATGAGCCTGAGCTTGCAACAACTTTGACAAATATTATGCAAAACCAAAATGCAATTATCTTAAATCCTGCATACACTCTGCTTTTCCAATCAAAAGGGATGCTAAAGATTCTATATGACCTATTTCCTGATTCGCCGTATCTTCTAAAAACATCTTTTGAACCATTGAAAGGTATAAAGCATGTAGAGAAGAGTGTATTTGGCAGAGAGGGAGCAAATATTAAAATATTTGATGCTGATGGAACCATTTTAAATGAGCAAGACGGACCTTATGGAAACTATAAAAAAGTTTATCAAGAGTATGTAGATTTTAACAAAGATGAAAATGGGTCAAAGTATCAAGCCGGTGTTTTTTTCGCCTATGAAGCTTGTGGAATGGGATTTAGAAAAGGCGGAGAGATTATGAACAATATGAGTAAATTTGTCGGTCATGTTTTAGTATAAAAATACTAATTTGGCTGGTGGTTAAACTCCGGAACAATTGCCTTTAGCTTTGAGAGCTTGTCTTCACATGTTAGAAGCTCCTCTATATCTCTGTTTAGCTTATCTATATCATATTTTGTAGGCTTAGCAACCATAATAGATTCATAATCTGTCTTTGCATCGCTATCATCTATGAGTAGTTCTTCGTAGAGTTTTTCACCTGGACGAAGTCCTGTAAACTCTATTTTAATATCTATTCTTCCACTTAGTTCTATCATCTTCTGCGCTAAATCTACTATCTTTATAGGCTCGCCCATATCAAGAATAAACAGCTCTCCGCCGCTTCCAATGGCACCTGCTTGAAGAACAAGCTCACAAGCTTCAGAAATCAGCATAAAATATCTTGTAATATCAGGATGTGTTACCGTGATATTTTGTCCATTTTCTATCTGAGATTTAAACTTCGGTATTACGCTTCCGCTGCTCCCAAGTACATTGCCAAACCTAACAGCAACGATATCTGTACTATTAGAGTTTTCTGAAGAAACTGCGTCTGCGTTTTCTAAAGAAACTGCGTTTTCTGAAGAAACTGCATTTTGGGCATAAAGCTCGCAAATACGTTTTGTAGTTCCCATCACATTAGTAGGTCTGACCGCTTTATCCGTAGATATCATAACAAACTTTTTTACACCATATTTTATTGACATTTCAATTACATTTTTAGTACCCACGACATTATTTAAAATGGCTTCTTGTACGTTCGCCTCTACAAGCGGAACGTGTTTATACGCTGCTGCATGTATTACTATCTGAGGTCTATATTTTTTAAATGTCTCTTCTAAAAACTCTCTATTAACTACACTTTGCATCACAAGAGCGGTATCTACTTTTTGTATCTCTGAAGCGATTGCATAGAGATTATATTCACTATGATCCAGAAGTATCAATTTTTTAGCGCCGTATCTCTCGCACTGTCTGCTTATCTCGCTCCCTATACTTCCGCCTGCACCGGTTATTAAAATAGTTTTATCTTTTATAAAAGATGATATTTTGTTCCTGTCCAAATCCTTTGGATAACGCGCGAGCAGATCCTCAACAGATATATTTTTAAGCTGGGTGGTAAAATCTCCGCCCTCTAAAATCTCATCCAATGATGGCAATATCTGAATATGTACAAAATATTTTGACAAGTTGCTATATATCTCTTTTACTCTATCTTGAGCAGCTGAAGGAATTGCGATAACAAGTAAATCAAACTTACTATCACCGATTTTCTCTTTTAATTCCTCTTTTGAAATTACTTGTATTGAATCAATTGAGCGGTTTTGGATTATTATGTCATCATCTATAAAATATTTAACTCTGTACTGGGTATTTGCAAACTCAGATTCTAACTTAATCCCCGCTCTGCCCGCACCATAAATAACTACTGATTTTGTTTTTGCCACACGGCTTCTATTCATAAGATAATAGTACATATACATTATAAAATTTATTGCAAAGAGGTATAAAAAGAGTTCAGAAATGAAAAATGCAATTTTTATTTTTCCATAAAATATAGGCATATAGATTAAAAATGCTGCAATATATACAAAACTTTTTATAAGAAATGT
Organism: Sulfurimonas sp.; assembly: GCA_030654155.1. Lineage (GTDB taxonomy): Bacteria > Campylobacterota > Campylobacteria > Campylobacterales > Sulfurimonadaceae > Sulfurimonas. Next base: position 20,843 of record JAURYA010000137.1, read on the forward strand.
TTTTTGAGAAGCTTTTGACCAAGAGAGAGAGTAGTCGCTAAATATGACAAAAGATGAAACCATTCTGATTAAAATAACACTAAGAGCTACATCAAGCTCAAATGGAGTATGAAATATAAAAAATGTCCACCAAAACGTAGCAAAAGAGAGGGTAATTATTACTAAAAAGTTTAACACCTTCTTATCTATATTCATAACATCTCTCTATTGTTTACTAATTTTATTTATTTACTATTTTTAACTTCTGTTTTAAAATAATTTTTCCTGCCTCAACACCCGGTTGATTGTAAGCATCTATATACATAAATTTAGCGCACACTGAAGTTAAAAGTTCATACTCATACATCAAACTGGCAAAACTTTTTTCATTTATACTATCTATTGTTATCACATCGCACGGAATATCATGTAGATTATTTATTGACTCTATCGTGGCATCTGCCTGTTTATTTATTAGCGAAGAGAACTCAATATTGTCAAGATAATCCAACTCGCCAAGACCCTCTAGTTTGACTTGCGGAATTTTTAAATCATTGTCAAAATAATTAACTTTAATAACCGTTACCGTTTTATCTCTTCTTCCTTCTACAATGAGCTGTAAAAAAGAGTGCTGATCAATAGGTCCGATTATTCCTATCGGAGTGAGTCCTTGTCTTGTGCTGTTTATATCCACTTTGCCTAGGCTCTCTCCCCAAAGTTGTATATACCACTTATTAAAGCCCTCTAATCTTGATGAGTATGAAAAAACAACATTTATATTAAAGCTGTTTTTATACTCTACAAAGAATCTGGCTTTTTTAACTACTCTCTCGTATGTTTCGCCTTTGCTAAAGAATGAATTATAAACCTCTTTAGCACCGCCTAAGAGCTCATCAATATCTATACCGACTATTGCTAAGGGCAAAAGACCTACTGCGCTGAAAACTGAAAATCTTCCGCCCACATTTTTTGGTATCTCAAAATTCATAATTTCATTTGCTTTTGCATACTCGTTTAATTTAGAGTCGCTCTCAGTAACTACAAGAGTATTATGCTTGTCACACTTAACCAAAGAGTGAATGTATTTAAAAATAGAGACTGTCTCAATAGTTGTACCTGATTTTGATATAACTATAAAAAGAGTGTCATCCAAATCAATATTTTTCACCTTTGATTTTATATCTATCGGGTCGGTAGTTTCCAAAAAGTATAGTTTTTTGGTTAAGTTTTTTGAGTATTTTAAAAATTTATATATAGCATATGTGCCAAGCGTACTTCCGCCTATGCCGATAACTATGATGTTTTTCTGCTTAACTGTTGCAGCATACTCTTTGAAGATAGAAGTGTCTTGATGCACAAGGTTGTAGTAACCTATCTCTTCTCTTTCTTTTACTATCTCTGCGAAGATATCCTCATCCGATATTGTCGGATTAAAATTATGCTGATATTTCATTATATGTTTTTACTTTTTTTATAAAAATAGTTCGTAGCTTCAACAAAGCCGTCAACACTTCCGCAATCAAATCTTCTGCCCTTAAACTTATATGCAATAACTTTTCCCTGTTTTGCTTGGGCTAAAAGGGCATCAGTTATCTGAATCTCTCCGCCTTTTCCGGGTTTTGTCTCTCTGATAATATCAAAAATATCGGGCGTTAATATATATCTGCCGATTATCGCCAGATTTGATGGTGCATCTTTTGGTTCTGGTTTTTCTACCATGTCTGTAACCCTAATTACACCCTCTTCTTCTACATTGCCGGCTATTACGCCATACTTGTTGCTGTCCTCTGAGGGTATCTCTTCTACTGCTACAATAGAACATTTATATTTTTCATATAGTTTTACCATTTGTGCCAAAACAGATTCGCCATCGTTGTCACACAAGTCATCCGCCAAAATAACAGCAAACGGCTCATCTCCTATAATTGGTTCGCCACAAAGAATCGCATGTCCTAAACCTTTCATCTCTATCTGTCTAGTGTATGAAAATGTACATTTGGTAATTACGGCTCTAATCTCTGTTAAATAGTGCTCTTTGGATGTGCCTTTTATCTGATGTTCCAGCTCATAAGAGATATCAAAGTGGTCTTCAATGGCGCGTTTACCACGACCTGTAACAATTGACATATTCTCAATTCCGGCACCAAGCGCCTCTTCTACTCCATATTGTAAAAGCGGCTTTGTAAGTACTGGAAGCATCTCTTTTGGGATTGCCTTTGTAGCTGGAAGAAATCTCGTTCCATATCCGGCAGCCGGAAAAAGGCATTTTCTTATTTTTGCATTATCTCTTGGCATCTTCTAATCCTAATAAATTATAATTTTTTAAATTCTATCTAATAACACCATAAAAAAAGTTAAATTTTTAACTTATACACTTTTGCCTGCGGGCTAGTAATAACCTCTTCAAACAATGTCCTGTCATACTCCTCTAAAACCAGAAGCTGAACATACAGAGAGTTATATGTTTTTTCATCAAGAACTAAAAATGTATTGTAGTTTGACATGTAAATAACATTTATTTCCGCCATAGAATCAGCAACTTTTATATCTTTTTGAAGTTTCATATCTTTATCATACATTGTCTGAACAAATCTCTTTATTGGTGCCTTTTGATTGTTGATAGTTATGGTTGCACTTTTGAGATCAAGCGAGATACCATTACCTAAATTTACAATATTCTGCTCCTGTTTAAAACTTTTGCTTGCATAAAAAAGTGAGCGGTTTTTCATCTCTGCGTTCATTAAGTTTATGCTTGAGAACATCTCAACAGTCTGGTAGATGTCCATCATTCTATATGGCAGATAAAAGTAGATATCTCTGGTTTTCTCCGGCAGTTTCAGATCAGTTTGAAGGGAGAGCAAGAAATCATTTGTATCGCTGAAACCATGCTCTTTTGTCATCTGCTCAATATTTGAGAATAGTGTTAAATTTTTATCTTTAATTAACTCCTCATTCTCTTTTATAAACTTAAATCTCTTCTCCGTATATTCTACATCAAGTCTTGCCATTTTTGCCGAGATATCCTGAGGATTTGTAAGCATAAAACTAACGGGAAAATTCACTTCTCCGCTATGCTTTCCGCCGTCTATTAATGTCTTAACATCGCTGTAATACCTAAGCGGATATCCATAATCCCACCATGCAACCACATAATCTTCTCTGTCTGCTATCCCTTTTAGCTCTTCTAAGATTTTAACCTCGTCGGAATTAAATACGGTAGGAACTTTATAATCTTGCACATGAACAATATTCGGATATAAAACAGCTAAAGAGAAGGCTGCTATTGTTAAAAATTTTAACCTTTTTGTCGGCATAAAGCGTGCGATTTCGGTAATTAAAAAGGCAACACCAAAAGCTAAAACAGGAACCGCGTAGATTGTAAATCTAAGTCCGCCGACGCTAGCCAAGAAGCCAAGCCCGATAAGAGGGAGCGCAAGCAGCATGATTTTGTGTCTGTATGCCAAATATATAAATCCTGCAACAGAAGCTATAAATGTAACCACATGCCCGCTGATTCTATCTGCAAAGACGTTAAACGGGATATGCCCAGCTTCCCTGACGGTCTGCATAACAGAGTAGAAGTGAAGTTTTAGTCCCTCTTCACCTGCCGTTACGGCATCTTTAAAAACATAACCCTTTAATTGGCTCCAAATTGGGTCAAATCCGCCTGAAGCAAAAAATAGAACTATGGAAGCAGCTAAAATATGATAGCTGTATTTTTGAAACTTCTCCTGCCTAAAGATGTAAAATACAGCTATAACTAAAGGAAATCTTATAAAACCGTCAATATTGAGCATTGCGAACATCATAATTGCTAAAAGTTTGTAGTTGTAGAGATTTTTTCTATCAAACACCAAGGAATAAAGAAGTATAAGTCCAAAAAATGAGAGCTCTAACGCATAACTTTGAGGATACCACCATCTGTAAACTAAAATATCAAGTGCCGTGATTATGAGATATTTATCTTCATTTGTTTTAATAGCCCAGATAATCGACCATAATAAAAACATCGGCAATACTATATTTAACATGTCGGTGTCATAGTAACCAATCATCGTGCGGTTATAGTAACTGTGTCCTATGCTTGCCAAAAGTGCGGCTACAAGACCAAGCTCTAGATTATCCAAGCTTTTTGCAATCAATATTATGGGAATAACTATAAGCGAACTCAAAAATATAGGCATAAACAAAATCACGCTCTCAAAAGAAAAAGGCAATATGTAAGCAAAAAGCGCACTCAGTTGAGAGGCTGCCGTGGTTGTTGGAGAGAGGTCGTTCTCTTGATGAACTCCGGCTAAAATATCTCTAGCGCCCTCTGCCCAAAAGTAGCCGTCATTTGTGTTTATCATAAACTGGCCGTTAAATTTAAAAGCCTCATAATCCGCAAACTGATAATACCAAATCATTCTAACTGCGACTGAAAAGAAGAACGCTACTGCCATATAAAGCAGTGTTAACTTTGTCTCTTTTGTTAATGTACCCACGGTTTTTTCCTTAGTTATATCTCGTTATACAGACTGTCTCTCTCTACGGGAATAAAACCGCTGTTTTTTATAAGCGCTGTAAAATCTTCGAGTTTTACGCCGTTTGCACTCTTGGCTCCAGCGGCTGAGTTTATAGACTCTTTTTCTATCGTTCCGTCTAAGTCATTTGCTCCAAACTCTTGCGCGACTAAAGCTAGACTTACGGTTGAAGTTACCCAATATGCCTTTAAATTTGGCACATTATCCAAAACAATGCGGCTAACCGCCATGGTTTTTAAAACCTCATTTGCAGTTATTGGCTCTTTTATATTTAAATAGTTATTTTCGGTCTGATAAACAAGCGGGATAAAGCAGTTGAAACCGTGTGTAATATCTTGAAGCTCTCTAATCCTCATCATATGGTCTATGCGGTTGGCTCTGCTCTCCACATGTCCAAAAAGCATAGTAACATTGCTTTTCTTGCCTCTCTCATGCCACTTTTGGTGAATCTCCAACCATTGATCGGATGTAACTTTGCCTTTGCAAATATAGTCACGAACCTTCTCGTCAAATATCTCGGCACCGCCTCCGGGCATAGAGTCAACACCGTTTTCTATCATCAAATCAAGTATCTCATCATAGCTTTTGCCGTACTCTCTAGATAAAAAATCTACTTCAGCGGCAGTCAGCGCTTTTACATGCAGCTGAGGATAAGCAGTTTTTATCTTTCTAAAAATATCAAGGTACCACTCCAAACCTGTGTTTGGATTGTGGGCTGAGACGATATGAACCTCTTTAATATCGCGGGAGACTGCATCTTTTACAATCTCCATTATCTGCTCATGCGTCATCGTATATTGGTTCGGATTTTTTCTAGTAGCACTGTAGGCACAAAATTTGCAAACATCTGCACAGACATTTGTCGGATTTATATGGCGGTTAATATTGTAGTATGTTTTTTTGCCGTGAAGCTTTTTTCTTATGCCGTCTGCCAAAAAGCCAAGCTCAAAGAAATCCATATCATAAAGAGATAGAGCCTCATCGAAGCTCACTCTATGACCTGATAAAATTTTTTCTCTTAAATTCATAAATTACTTTAAAGCCTCAAATTTTTCAACTTCGCCTAACTGTTCCCAAGGGTAGTCACTCTGTCCAACTTGACCTCGAGCGGCCACATCTGCATACAAAAAAGTCTCTTTTGATGGGTAGTCCAAATTGAATTTTCGTGTAATCCAGTTTGGAGTTAGGGAGAAGTTATTTAGTACAAACTCTGAGAGTTTGTCATCATCTAAAGAGTTGATTACTGTTCCGTATGTATCAACTGCAACTGAGGTAGGGCGTGCAACACCTATCGCGTAAGAGATCTGAACAAGCGCTTTTTTAGCAAGTCCTGCCGCAACTATATGTTTTGCAATGTAGCGTGCCGCATAAAGTCCGCTTCTGTCAACCTTTGTATAATCTTTAGAACTCTGCGCTCCTCCGCCGATTGGTGCATAACCGCCAAAGCTGTCAACTATAAGTTTTCTGCCCGTTAAACCTGAATCATGAAGCGAAGAGTGAGATACATATTTTCCTGTCGGGTTTATGTGAATGATACAGTCGTTTTTGTTATAAAGCTCCACAGGAAGCCCTGCATCGTCTATTAACTCACCGATAAGTTTTCTAACTGTGTTAATATCCATAGTATTTACACATGGAGCTGAAACAACGATTGTATGGATTTTTTGCGGTCTGCAGTTCTCAAAGTTCTCTTTTTTGCCATAGTCCATAGTAACTTGAGTCTTGATATCAACGCCTAGTTTAGATGGATTCTCTTTGGCAAAGTTATAAACCTTTTCCATTAAAACTCTTGCATATGTGATAGCACTCGGCATATAGTTTTTAGTCTCGATGTCTGCGTAACCAAACATTATCCCCTGATCACCAGCACCAGTCTCGCCATCTTCTTGGTCAACACCCTGGTTAATATCGGGAGATTGAGAATTCAGAAGGACTTGGAGTTCTACCTCTTCAGGATGAAGGCACTCCTCTTTTGTGAAGTACGGATTCCCGTCATAACCTATGTTTACAAGTGCATCATGAACAATTTTTTTATAATCTTCAGTCGTAATTCTAGTTTTTGAGGTTACCTCTCCGCCGATTACTATATGTTTTCCTGCAACAAAAACCTCTGATGCAACTCTTGACTTTGGGTCTCCGATTATTAGTCTATCAACTATACTGTCTGCGATAATATCCGCACACTTGTCAGGATGCCCTGGGCTAACTACTTCACTCGTAAATAAATACATACATTCCCTTGAATTATTATCAGCTTATAAAGATGTCTCTTTAATAAACTAGTTTGCAAAGCACCATTTAGTTTTGGCTTATATTACTAAGCCAGGCGCTTTCCACATTGAAGTTGTAATATTATCATCAACTAACTTTAATTGCACTTCGTAAGCTTTTTGAAATTTTATTTTTATCTCATCATATATTTTTTTGTTTTTCATATTTGGCTCATAAACTCTATCCCAAACAACCAACTCTTTTGCCGCATCTGCTATATTTTTATATACTCCCACACCTACTCCCGCCGCCATTGCAGCCCCTAGTGCTGTTGCTTCTGTAACACGAGGAATTTTAACTCTGCATCCGCTTACATCTGCAACTATTTGAGGCCAAAGTCTGCCTTTGCTGGCACCGCCCGCAAAGACTATTGTCTCTATTTTAATATTTGTAAACTCTCTTATTTTATCGAGGTTTATACTTGAGACTATAGCAGCATTTTCTTGCAAACTTCTAAACATTGAAGCACGGTTGCAAATCTCTGGGTTTATACTAAGGTTTAAAAAACTTGGAGCTGCGTGATACCATTTGCCATACTTCATGCTGTCCGAAAATATTGGCAAAATGCCGTATGAGCCGACGGGAACTTTTGAAGCTTTTTCTTCCAAGAGTGCGTAAACATCAACACCCTGCTCTTTTGCCTCAAGCTTCTCCATATCGCAAAAAGCGTCTCTGAACCATCTCATAACCAAACCGCTAAAAAAGGTAATCCCCTCCGCTTGAGAGAGGTTTGGGATGACATGCGGATTTACTCTTATGTTCATGTCAAGTGGCGGAGGCGTATTTTTGTCTATATTTACGACCTGCTGCCAAAAAGAGCCGCCAAGAATTGCTACCTGACCAACCTCAACAACGCCCAAACCTGCTGAACCTAGCTGAACATCTCCGCCGCCCATAACCACTTTTGTGTTTTGCGACAAGCCAGTAATTGCACATGCCTCTTTTGTGACACTTCCCATAAGTGTTCCCACTTCCAAGACTTTAGGAAAAATATCATCTTTTAAACCGACTTTTTTAGCCATATCAGGCATCCAGTCACGGTTTTTTAAAGAGAATATCCCTGTTGTCCCGCCGTTACTCGGATCAGTTGCAATAACTCCACAAAGTCGTGCCAAAATCCAATCCCCAATCATAGAGATTTTTGCAACCCTCTCGTAAACTTCAGCTCTGTTGTTTTTTAACCATAAAATTCGCGGTATTGCCCCAAGTGCGAAAGTCTGCCCCGACTCTTTGTAAAACTCCTCTTCTATCCCTTTGAAGTTCTCTTTTAAAAACCGTACCTCTTTGTCCGCCCTTGCATCGACATTTGCAACCGCCCAGAGTTCATTGCCATCTTTGTCATAAAGAACTATTCCCTCACGCATGCTTGTTGCACTAAGAGCTGCTATATCTTCGCCGCTTAAGTTTGCCGCCTTAAGCGACTCTTTTATACACTCACACACAAGAAGCCAGTTTGTTGCAAAATCAAAACTCATAGAGTTTGGCACATTCGGCTCTTCTAAATGCGTCCACTCTTTTTGCGCAACGCTTATCTGGTTGCCCAAGGTATCAAATATTACGGCTCTGACACTCCCAGTTCCTGCGTCTATTGCCATTAAGTATTTCATGTTTTTTTCTCTTTTATATATTTAAATTGTTAAGTTTCTTTTGTCTATGTTATTTTGGCAGTAATAGTATAATTATTTGGT
>JAURYA010000139.1 GCA_030654155.1 Sulfurimonas sp.
CTAAACTTGAACCGATACATGTGATGTATTGAAATTAGGATACGCCCTGCACATTTAGTGACTTTTCGTCTTGAACCGATACATGTGATGTATTGAAATTCGACTTTGCCTGGCAATTTCAAATGCGCGCCGTCTTGAACCGATACATGTGATGTATTGAAATTTCGTAGATAGTCAATTTGCTCTAGGTTTGTATCTCTTGAACCGATACATGTGATGTATTGAAATCACATCAACATTATCACAAACTTATAGCGATATTCTTGAACCGATACATGTGATGTATTGAAATTTCTTCTCAACAATCTTGGAGCGTTTCAGAAAAATTCTTGAACCGATACATGTGATGTATTGAAATTTCTTCTCAACAATCTTGGAGCGTTTCAGAAAAATTCTTGAACCGATACATGTGATGTATTGAAATAACTTTAGTGCCTCAATGGATTTATCAAAAGGTCGCCTTGAACCGATACATGTGATGTATTGAAATAAAATAAAAATGCAGGTAATAGTGAATTTTCATCTGCTTGAACCGATACATGTGATGTATTGAAATGATGCTCCAGATGTTCAAAGTCGCATCTACTCCCACTCTTGAACCGATACATGTGATGTATTGAAATTAAGAGAAAGAATCTCTATCTGCTTTAATAAACGCCTTGAACCGATACATGTGATGTATTGAAATGCAGAGGATAAGGAATTAATAAAATTATATGAAATCCTTGAACCGATACATGTGATGTATTGAAATTCTATAAACGAGCGTGTAGCTACTGTTGAAAACCTTCTTGAACCGATACAAGTGATGTATTGAAAGGAATATATTAAATTTGAACACCTATCTGAAGAAACTTGAACCGATACATGTGATGTATTGAAATGATGATGGGATTTTGACAACTCTTTTTAAAAATGCTTGAACCGATACATGTGATGTATTGAAATTATAAAAGGAAGCCTCATCAAAAACAATCAAACACTTGAACCGATACATGTGATGTATTGAAATCCTGTTCCTGTCCTGCTCCACCTATGACAAAACGGCTTGAACCGATACATGTGATGTATTGAAATAATAAAGTACCAAGTCCAATTGCAAAATAAATAAACTTGAACCGATACATGTGATGTATTGAAATTTGTGCTTGAAAAACTATAAGTCGCATTTGCTAACTCTTGAACCGATACATGTGATGTATTGAAATACGAAAGCGGTCTCTGGTCTGATAAAAAAATAAGAAAGGAAAAATGTTTCATCATCAACTTTAAAGTTTATTAAAAGTTGATGAGTTAGTCTTAGAATTTAAAATCAAGATTTGTGTAAATATATCTTCCCGGTTCGTTAAGAAGCATTGTCTCAGCTCCGCTTAGAAGTATTAAATCTGAATAGGTATTTGATTGCGCATATGTTTTGTCAAACAGATTATTTACACCCAAAGTAAAGTCGACATTTTTTGTAAATGCATGTTTTACTTTTGCGTTAAAAATAGCCCAACCGCTTAACTCTTGTTCACCATTATCGGAGTCATAATTACTCCATTTGTCAGAAAATTGTGCTTCGAGTGTAGCCGTAGAGTTCGCCATATACTCATAGTTAAGCGCCATATTTGCACGAAGCGGAGCTATATCTGAGAGGTCTTTGTCGCTCTGTCCGGCAAGAGCCTCATCTTTTTGCCCAACTTTATATGAAGCTCCAAAATCAATAGTAAGTTCATCCGTTGCGTAGATAGATGTGCTTAACTCTGCTCCGTAAACTATTGCGTCTATATTTTGAAACGTGTATGTAGCCGGAGATGTGTTTAACTTTTGGAGATAGATATAATCTTCTAGCATAGAGTAGAAAGTTTTGATTTTAAACTTCATTAAATTGTTGTTTAACTCATATCCCAAATCTACTTCTGTGTTCGTAGTCTGGTCTAAATTTTGATTTCCTCCCTGAGGGTTAACAAGATAGAGCTCTCTTGCATCAGGCACACGGCTTGCCTGGCCAAAGCCTAAGAAAACTTTATTCTCTTTGTCTAAATTGTATGTTGCCAATATATTTGCGTTTAGGGCATCATACTTTTTTGATATATATGTTGGATTTTCGGGATTTATCTCAGTGTCATCATATCTGGCGCCTATTTCAACATCAAAGTTTCCAAAACTCTTTTCTGCTTTTGTAAATAGAGCTCTATTGTCGGTTTGTGTATGTGTTAAACTTACCGTAGAAACCCCCTGAATTAGAGTTGTAGCATTAGTCGAGTACTTCTCTCCTTCCCATGTTCTTCTGCTTCCGTCAAGACCGACTAAAAGTTTATATTCGCCAAGCTCAAAACTGTTTTTAAGTTTTACACCCTGCATAGATGTTTTTAAGTGATTTGTTGTATAGCTAGTGGCACCGCTTTTTCTAAACTTAGTATCCATTGGATGGTCAACATCAGAGTAGTAGTATTGCAAGTTTACATCTCTATAAATGTCGGAGATATCTTTTATATCATACTCTACGCTATAAATATTTGAATCATCATAAGCAGCATCCATTTGAGAGTTTGCATAAAGAACATCATCGCTTCTGTTTCCTGTGTAGCTTAAACGAAGCTCTTGGTCGTCAGTAACGTTTAGATAAATTTTAGACATAATGCTTTTTTTACTGTAAGCCTCCATATCTTCATAAGCGGTTTGGTACTGATTGGCTGTCGGTGCTTTTAGCTTTGTCTGCTGGGACAGAGTGTTTCCATCGCCATCTTTATATTGGTCGCTTGATTCGCTAGATGCGCTGACTAGGGCGCGAATTTTATCGTCTCCTCCGCTAATAGTTGCTCCAATTTTTTTATAACCCCAGCTTCCAAGACCGAAATTAACCTCTCCATGTAAATCTTTTGTAGGTTTTTTTGTCGTGATTTTAAGTCCGCCGCTCATTGTTCCAAATGTTTCTACATCATAAGGCCCCTCGATTACCTCTATCTCGTCAATCTGGCTTGCCAGAATGTGAGAAACAGGCGGGTCCATTCTGTTTACGCATGCGCCGCAAACTTTTGTTCCGTCAACTTCAACAGAGATGTTGTCTCTCTTTTGACCGCGAATAAAAATGTCGTTTGCAATGGAGCTGCGGCGACTCATATCTATACTTGGAACGCTTGAGCTCAAAGCTTGAGCCAAATCTGCAGACTCCTGTGCCTTTTTGCTAACCTCTGTGATTATAGTTGATTCGACGTTTATTTTAGGAAGTTCAACCTCTTGCGCATTTAAAACGGCTACAACAACTAACGATAATGGAATGATTTTTTTGCTTATCATATAATTTACCTTAATTTTTAAAATTAGTTTATTATATAAGCATAGTGTTACAAATATGTTAAATTTTCGTAAATTTCTATGTTAAAATTCCGCCATGAAAAAAATAGAAAAAATAAAACGAATAATATTGATAATTTTAGGTTTAAGCCTCTCGGCTTATCTGATGTATAGCGGGTTTGCCATCTTAAGCCAGGAGGACTCCGCTGGCAAAGTTCATAGTGACGCAGTGAAGTGAGCCGTGCTGTTTTATAAGTGAGAAGCAGTTAATTCCAACAATATCTTTGTTAGGGAATGTTTCTCTAAAAATTTCAAGTGCCTCTTCATCCTGCTTAACTCCGTAAGTAGGAACTAAAACAGCACCGTTTACAAAGAGAAAGTTTGCATAAGTTGCAGGCAGTCTCTCACCCTCGAAGTAGCAAGCATCGCTCATCGGAAGTGCTATAAGCCTAAAACCGTACTCATTTCTGAAAGTTTTTAGCTCATCTTCCATAAGTTTTAGCTCTTTGTAATGCTCATCGCTCTCATCTTCACATTTGACATACATTATGCTATTTTCGTCAATAAATCTCGCCAAAGTATCTACATGTGAGTCCGTATCATCACCTGCCAAGTAGCCGTGGGTTAGATATAAAATCCTGCTCATTCCAAACTCGCTTTGAAGTTTTCTACTCATCTGTTCTTTGTTAAGAGAGGCATTTCTATTTTTATTTAACATGCACTCAGAAGTACTCAGGATTGTATCAACGCCGTTGCTCTCAATGGCGCCGCCCTCTAAAATCAAATCTACTTTTTTAAGCTCTTTATCGTAGCATCTTTTTATTGCACAGCTCATGTCATTATCTTTTGAGGCTTCAAATTTCCCACCCCAGCCTGTGAATGTAAAATCAAGCAGTTTTACTGTATTGCTCTCTTCGATACAAAGAGCGGAGCAATCCCTTGCCCAAGTATCGTTTGTTTCATACTCCACAAAGTAGAGATTCTCATTTTGGCCGAATCTGCTCTTTACGCTCTCTACATTGTCGCAAACAACCAAACACTCTTGATATTTTGTAATCTCGTTAATAATATTTATAAATGTCTCTCGCGCTTCTTCTAGATACTCTACCCAGTCACTCTTTGCATGCGGAAATATAATTTGCGTAAAACTCTGTTCTTCAAACTCTGCAATTAGTCGTCTCATTTGGTATAATTCCTTCATGGCTTATATAATTTTAAATAAAAACAATTTTTTTAATAATCTCGACATTATCGCTAAAAGTACCAAAGGAAGAGATAAAATAGCTCTTGTTTTAAAAGATAATGCTTATGGACACGGACTTTCAGAGATAGCTTCCATGGCGAAAGAGTATGGCATTAAAAGAGCGGTGGTTCGTACATGCCAAGAGGCAAATATGGTAGAGAATTTTTTTGACTATATTTTAGTTTTAGGTGAGATACCTGCTTCAAAGAGTGACAAAATAAGATATACGATAAACGATATAAAAAGCATAGAGAAGTTTCCACAGGGTACAAAGGTTGAGCTTAAAATAGACACCGGCATGCACCGAAACGGTATCGCTATGAGTGAGCTTGATGCCGCTTTTTCAAAAATCAAAGAATCTGGTCTTGTTTTGGAAGCAATTTTTACTCATCATAGAAGCTCTGATGAGCTTACAAGTGAGTGGTTCTGGCAAAATGATAACTTTAAAAAAGTAAAAGAGAGAGCAAAGGAGTTGGCAAACGAGTTTGGTTTTGGCACCCTTAGATTTCACTCATCAAACTCCGCCTCGCTTTTTCGACATGTAGATTTTGACGAGGACATGGCAAGAGTCGGAATAGCGGCGTATGGGTGTATGAAACTTCCGTCTGCGCTTAATGTAGAAAATTTAAAGCCTGTTTTATCGCTCTGGGCCTCCAAAATCTCATCAAGAGAGTTAAGGGCAGGCAAGAGAGTTGGTTACGGCGGCGACTACAAAGCTACGAAAGTGTGCGTTGTCGGCAACTATGACTTTGGCTATGGAGACGGTTTTTTAAGAGCAAGTGCTTGCGGCTACAAGACTCCAAACGCTACAGAGCTTGTCGGCAGAGTCTCTATGGACAACAGCACGTTTATGAGTAGTGAAGATGAGCTTTTAATTTTCGATGATGCCACAGAGGTAGCAAAGTATGCAAAAACTATAAGCTATGAGGTTTTGACTTCGCTAAAACCAGAGATTAAGAGAACGGTTATATAACTTTTCCAAAATTTTTATTTAAGCCACTCTCTGGTTTTCCGATGTAGTAACCCTGAATAAAATCGACTCCCATTTTTTCCAACAAATCTAGAGAATCTTTATCTTCTACAAACTCGGCAATCGTTTTTAGATTTAGGTTTGAAGCAAAGTTTATAATGGTTCTGACAATCGCTCTTGAATTTTCATCTTTTGTTATTAATTTAACCAGCGAGGAATCGATTTTGAGATAGTTTACATTTAGCTCTAGGATGTGCGAAAAGTTAGAGTAACCGCTTCCAAAGTCATCAATTGCGATTTTACACCCATGCGCCTTTATCTCTTTTATAAATTTGTTAAGCTTCTCGTAGTCCTCAACTCTGTCGCTCTCTAATATTTCAAAAGTTATATTTTTTGGATTTGGAAATTTTTCTACTTTGTCCAGTATAAACTGCATAGTTTTCCTGTTTTCTATATCGTGGATAGAGATATTGATTGAAAATTCATAATCTTTTTCTTCAAAAAACTCAAATGATTTTCTAACTATTGATTTTGTTATCTCGGGGTATAGTTTGGATTTTATTGCAATACCTAAAAATCTGATAGGCGGTATAACTTTGCCATCCTCTAAAACTATTCTAGCAAGCGATTCGTACTTCTCAATTTTTTTTGTAACGGTATTGTATATAGGTTGAAAATATGGAACAATTCTATCCTCTTTGATTGCATTTTTAAGGAGCAATACTCCCTCTATATTTTGTGTTATTCTCTCTTTTGTATCAAGGGAATTATCATATACCACGATGCTTTTTGAGTTATTTTTTGCCATCTGTAGGGCTACATTTGCTTTAGTCAATAAAGAGTCTTGGTTTGATGCGATTCCGCAGCTAAGCGTGATAAAAATAGAGTTGCCGCTAACTTCAAACTCTGATTCTTGAATTTTTGCAATAAGTTTTTTAACTGTTTTTATAAACTCTTTTTGAGGTACATTTGCAGTTGTAAAAAGAGCATACTCATCTGATGGAAGTTTATAAACAGAGTTTTTGTCTTCGCATATATTTTGTGCCGCAAGCGCAACCTGCTTTAAAATTTTATCGCCGACTTCATATCCATACAAATCATTAATATCTTTAAATCTGTCTATATTTATAAGAGCCAAGTGCAAAGATTCTGAATTTGCGTTAGATATGTCGTCTATAAGCCTTAGTCTGTTTGGCAGATGAGTCAGCCTCTCAAGAAGAAGAGAGTTTTTAAGCTCCTCAGTCTTCTCTTTTACCTTAGTCTCCAACACCGTATTTAATTTTTTGGATTTGTTGATGAGGTAGCTTATGCCTAAGAATAAAAATATAAGCAAAATAACATCATATATTATAGAGTAGAAGAAGATTTCTAGGAAATATTTTCTTAAATTTTTTGTAGGAATATTGATGCTTATAATCCCTCTTACTTCACCTATATTATAGTTATATGCATCGCCGTATTTTTCTTTTATAATTTTTGGAGCATCATTTATATTTCCGTGGCATTTTAGACAACTTTCATCAACTTTTAAAACATTTGCAAATTGGTAATATTCGCTGTTTTCATTGCTAAAGTACTCTGTCTCATTTTTGTTTTCATTAAAATATTTTATAGCTTTTAGTTCATCTGCATTAGCTTTGTTTGTAGAGTTTCTAGCGTTATCGGAAACTGTTTTAACTGTAATGTTTAGTGAATTTTTTTCTGAAAATTCTTTTGATATGATGCTTGAGCTAAAAGAGGGAAGTACTTTTAATGTATTTGAATCCAGTTGCAGGGTATTGTCAATAAACAGTTTTCTATGATAAGCTCTGTTTGCAGCTACATAGTCGTGTAGAAGTTTGGCTTCTTGTTTTGCAAATGTGTACTCTCTTTTCTTTACATCATTGTACGTGTAGACTACTTTAGAGATGATTACAACTAAAAAAATAAGAGGAATGATTTTTAAAATTTTACTGTTTAAGTCATACATCTAATTTCACCATACCCAAGAAATTTATGATTTATTATAACAGAAACTTTTATTTAAAATCTTTCATGAATTGATTTTTATAATTGTATTAGGAAACAAAACCCCGTCAACTCCTAGCAGTGCCAACTCCTCAATTTCATCTTCTTTTTCAATCATAACCAATATCTTTGCATCAAAAAGATAGTTCTCTGCTATGTCTTGGGCAGTCTTTGCCAATGTTTTTTCTACCACAATATAAGAGGCATTAAAAGAAGAAGCATAGAGCAGCTGAGTGATGTTTTGTGCAAATATGGCAGTCGGCATCGAGTTTAAAAAAGCATGGGTGATAATATCTAGATTTGTTTCGCTAAATTCAATATATAGAGTTGAGGAGGGAGGCGTGTTTTGTATGGCTTCGATGCTCGAGATATGATAAAAATTTCTGCTCTCTATAAATCTGTGTCCAAAAAATATCATTTTGACTTCTCCAAGCACTCTTTTGAGCAGTAGTATTTTCCGTTACTCAAAAGCGCATCATCAAGCTCGCAGTAGATTTTGCATGTAGAACACTCAACCATTTCGTTGCTTTGGGGTTCATCTTTTTTCTTTGCGTCTCTGTCGTCTTGGTTAGATTTTTGCAACTGTGAGGGTTTCTTTATAAATATAAAATAAACTACGGCAATAATGCCAACCAGCAATAAAAATTTTAGCATATATCTTCTCCGATAAGCAAATAGTGTCTATTTTGTGTTTTTATAATTTTGTGTTTTAAATCATGCGGGACTTCGTCATAAACTCTCTCCCCTTTATAAAAAAGAAGCTTTGAGTGCTTATCACGAAAGTTTTCGCTTAGCTTTAGGAGCATGTTCGTATCAACAACCGCTCTTGAAGTTACAAGCTCAAAAATCTCACTCTCCATCTCTTCGACTCTTTTTTTCACGACTTTTACATTGTCAAGCCCCAAATCAGCTTTTATAAATTGTAAAAAACTAGCTCTTTTTGCCAGCGGTTCTACAAGAGTTACCTGCATTCGGGGAAGTCCCATGGCTAGTATCAGACCTGGAAAACCCGCACCCGTACCGATGTCTAGGAGATTTTTGCACTTAGGCAAAAAAGTTATCGGAAAAATAGAGTCATATATAAACTCATCAATAGTCTTCTCATCTTTTGCACCTGTCAGGTTGTGGATTTTATTCCATTTAAAAAGATGTTCTTTATATTTTTGAATATTGTGGAAAAAGTTCTCTGGCAACTCTATGTTTTGCTCAATAAGCGCGGTTTTTAAATTCAAAAATATATCCTTTTTTTAAAGCATGTGTCCCATATCATCTTTTTTTACACTCAAATAGGCTTCGTTATGCTTGTTTGATTTCATAATTATCGGTATTCTCTCTACTATCTCTATATCGCTTATAGAGTTTATCTTATCGGGATTGTTTGTCATGAGCTTTATTTTATGTATATTAAAATGGTGGAGTATGAAAGTTACCATCTCATAAGTTCGCTCATCTGTTGCAAATCCAAGCTGATGGTTTGCTTCAATGGTATTTAGCCCCTTGTCTTGCAGAGCGTAGGCATTTATCTTGTTAAGAAGCCCAATGTTGCGCCCCTCTTGTCTTAGGTAGATAACCATTCCGTTTGTTTGCGAAGCAATTGTCAGTGCGTACTCCAGTTGAGCACCGCAGTCGCACTTCAAGCTTCCGAGCGCATCGCCTGTTAAACACTCTGAATGAACTCTTACTATAGGGACCTCGTCCAGAGCTTCTTTAAAAATTACAAGATGTTCTTTGTTGCCTTCTTTAAAAGCTTTTACTTTGAAATCACCAAATCTTGATGGCAAATTTGCTACTTCCGAAATTTTTATATTCAATTAATGTGCCTATTTTTAACTTTAAAACGGTAAAATATTTTTCAAAATTATAGCTAAAAAGGTTTAATAATGTTTCAAAGATTTCGTAGGACTCGTTTAAATGGTCATCTTCGTTCACTGGTTCGTGAAACAAGTGTAAGCGTGAATGATTTTATCTATCCGCTTTTTGTTCGCTCCGGTGAGGGTATTAAAACTGAAGTGTCGTCAATGCCGGGGGTTTTTCAGATGAGCATTGATGAGGTTTTAAAGGAGTGTGATGAGCTGAAAAAACTTGGACTTTACGCAATTATACTTTTTGGAATTCCAGATGTAAAAGACTCTATCGGCTCAGACTCTCTGTGCGAGCATGGAATCATTGCAAAAGCTATACGAGCTATAAAAAAAGCTCATCCTGAAATGTTTGTAGTAACTGATTTGTGTTTTTGCGAATATACCGACCACGGGCATTGCGGAATAATAGATACAAAAACTCAAAGCGTAAACAATGATGCAACGCTTGAAATATCTGCACAGCAGGCAATTGTTCATGCAAAAGCAGGTGCGGACATGATAGCACCCTCTGGCATGATGGATGGAATCATCCAGACACTTAGAGTTGCTCTTGATGGCGCGGGATATGTAAATCTTCCAATTATGAGCTACTCGACAAAGTTTTCTTCAGGATATTATGGACCGTTTCGTGATGTGGCAGAATCAGCGCCTAGTTTTGGTGATCGCGCAACTTACCAAATGGACCCCGCAAACAGAAGAGAAGCAATAGCAGAGAGTATTTCAGATGAGCGTCAAGGCGCGGATATACTTATGGTAAAGCCTGCTCTTGCATACTTGGATATTGTAAGAGAGATAAAAGACAACACCTCGCTTCCGCTGGCTGTTTATAATGTAAGCGGCGAGTATGCAATGCTTAAATTTGCCGGTATGAACAACTTGATTGATTATAATAGAGTTGTAATGGAGACAATGATTAGTTTTAAACGCGCTGGTGCAGACATTATCATCTCTTACCATGCTAAAGAGGTTGCAAAACTGTTACAAAAGTAATCTCTAAAGAGTTATTAGAAGAGTTTTATAGGGATTTTAGAAGCATCCTTAAAGAAAATTACTATAGACTTACAGCTTATTTGAAAAATTGGGGATAAAATATTGAGACATTTTTTAACACTAAAAGATTTCAGCAAAGAAGAGATTTTAGAGATAATTGATATTGGGCTTGAGATTAAAAAAAATCTTGTGTCAAAAATATACAAGCAAGAGCTAAAAAACCAGACTCTTGGAATGATATTTGAAAAAAGTTCTACAAGAACAAGGGTTAGTTTTGAGGTTGGGATGTTTCAGCTCGGCGGACATGCTCTATTTTTGTCAAACCGTGACATTCACCTAGGCCGCGGCGAGCCTGTAAAAGACACAGCCCGTGTAATTTCAAGCATGTGTGACATGGTTATGATAAGGACTTACGAGCACTCCAAGATAGAGGAATTTGCAGCCTACTCAAAAGTTCCTGTCATAAACGGGCTTACAGACTCATACCATCCAGTGCAACTTCTGGCGGATTATATGACTTTGGTTGAGCATGGAGTAGAAAAAAATATTGTTGCTGCATATGTCGGCGATGGAAACAATATGACTCACTCTTGGATGATACTTGCCGCAAAACTGGGCTTTGAGCTTAGAGTTGCTACACCAAAAGGGTACGAAGTCGATGCCAAAATATTGGAAGAGGCTCTTGTGTTCGCCAAAGAGAGCGGAGCGGTTATAAAGATTATGAACGACCCAAAAGAGGCAATAAAGGGTGCGAGTGTTGTTACGACTGACACTTGGGTCTCAATGGGACAAGAGGAAGAGAAAGAGGAGCGCATAAAAACTTTTAAAGGTTTTATGGTTGATGATGAGGTGATGTCTCTTGCCAAAGATGGCGCTAAGTTTTTACACTGTCTTCCCGCATATAGAGGATTAGAGGTTAGTGAGAGCGTATTTGAAAAGCATTCCGAGATAATCTTCAACGAGGCCGAGAACAGACTTCACGCCCAAAAGGGTCTGATGGTTTGGTTGGATAGACATAGATAGAATTTTATTTGATGGTTTTTTGGAGAGCGTATAATCGCCCTCCAAATAGAAGATAGAAGATTTTAGAATTTGTATCCGGCTTTTAAAAGGATACGCATATTGTCAAGGTCCTCTTTTCCAGAGCCGTAGTCTTTCTCATCTGTCCACTGCCAGCGAGCATCAATACCTACAAGAAAATTATCCATATAGTACTTTAAGCCGGCACCTGCTTGAAATGCAAAAGCCCAATTATCTTTTCCGCCTTCAGGATCTCCGTAAACACCTGCAATACCAGGTCCAACACCAAGAAGAAGATCAGGAGAGAGTTTAAAAAAGTAATAAGGGTTCATCTCAATAACAGTTACTTCAAAATTATTTTTGTCATAACGGCTAACACTTAGCTGCTGACGCAATGTATGATCACCTGGAAGTGTGAAGACAGGGCAGTCAAATGATAACTCTACTCCGTAGTTAGCTCCTGTTTTTAGATTGTTGTCAAAGTTTGTACTTCCAACAACTGCAGCAACTTCAAATTGCGGTTTCCAACTGTTATCAAGAAATATAGGTAAAACTTGGAACTCTCTCTCAGCTGCAAATGCAGATGTTGATAAAACAGCACTTGCTAAAAGCGCACCTAACCCTTTTTGGATATGTTTCATATATCACTCCTATAATTAATTGTATGTATGTTAGTAAAGATTTGCTAAGAAAATTATTAAATATAGTTATAGTTAGTATTTTATACCGGTAGCACTTCTAATCTTCTCAATCGTAGGTAAGGCTATCTCTCTTGCCCTGAGCGCGCCTGCTTTTAAAATCTCTCTAACCTCGTGTTGATGAGTTTCAAAGTACTCTCTCTTTTCTCTAAAATCTCGAAAATATTCCCACATAACTTCTCCGAGATAAACCTTGAAGTGGCCATGCCCTTCGCCGCCTCTTTTGTATCTATCCTGAAGCGCTTTTAAGTTGTCACCCTCTAAAAATAGTTTTGCCATATTGTAAACGTTACATGTTTCATACTCTTTTGGCTCTTCCATGGCAACATTCTGGGTTACAATCTTTTTGATTGTTTTCATCTGTGCTTTCTCTTCTCCAAAGATATTTACAATATTTCCGTAACTTTTCGACATCTTCTGCCCGTCAATTCCCGGAACTGTTGCAACTTCCTCTTGAACTCTGAACTCCGGAATTGTTAAAATATCGCCATATTGGTTGTTGAATTTTATAGCGATATCTCTGGCGATTTCAACATGTTGAATCTGGTCTTTTCCGACAGGAACAACATCTGAGCCAAAGAGTAAAATATCCGCCGCCATTAAAACAGGGTATGAGAAGAGTGAGTGGTTTGTTGCAAATCCTTTGGCGGTTTTATCTTTGTAGCTGTGAGCGCGCTCTAAAAGCCCCATCGGTGTAAAAGATGAAAGTATCCAGTAAAGCTCAAGCACCTCTTTTACGTCGGATTGAATCCAAAACAGAGATTTATCAGGGTCTATTCCAAGCGCTAAAAAGTCCGTCGCGCACTGCATTGTCAGCTCGCTAAGACGTTTGCCGTCACTTACGCTTGTCATTGCATGGTAGTTTGCTATAAATGCAAATGTTTGGCTTTGTGATTGAGCTTCTACCATCTGTTTTATTGAACCAAAATAGTTCCCGATATGTAAATCTCCTGAGGGCTGGATACCTGTTAAAACTCTCATCAATATAACTCCAAAATTTTCTAAATTTTATTTTTGATATTATACATTTTTTAGCTTTATTTCGATATGATTAAGTGAAATATGGCAGGTAGAACTGCCCAATAAAGGATTTATTATGAATGTACAAGTTCATGCAAAAGGTTTAGTGCTACACGCAAATACAAGGGCTCATATTGAAGCGGCAATAGAGAGTTTTAAAAAATATTCATTGGATATTACTACGGTACATGTTAATTTACAAACAGAAAAAAAAGGTGTGTTGGTAGAGTTTGATATTCATATCGCGCATGCTCAGCCTGTGGTTATTAACCAAGTTGACGATGATTTGGATACGGCTATTGATTTGGCGATTGACAGAGCAACAAAAGCGCTTCACCGTCTTCATGAGAAAGTAGTCTCACACAATGCGACATCTATTAAAGAGATAGAAGTTGTAGCAGATTAATTATGTATAACTGGATACTCTGGTTCCATATTATTTCGCTTGTTTCATGGTTTGCGGCACTCTTTTATATGCCGCGTCTTTTTGTTTACCACGCTGAAAACATCGATAACGAAGGCTTTGTAAAAGTTGTCAAAATTATGGAGATGAAGATTTATAAATATATAGGTCTTCCTGCAATGTGGGCTACCGTAATCAGCGGTATTGCTATGATATTTTTATCTACTTCATATTATGGCGGAGTAAATATCATGTCAACAGGCGGCTGGCTACATGTTAAAATATTTCTAGTTCTTATTTTGATGGGATACTTTTTTTCACTTGGATTTTTTAGAGAGAAATTTTTAAAAGATGAGTGCAAAAAGAGCGGAAAGTTTTTCAGAGCTTATAATGAAGTTCCGACGATTCTGCTTCTGATTATTGTTGCAATGGTTATCATAAAGCCTTTTTGATTGATGTTACGCACAATGAGGAGCAAAGCCCCTCTTTGTGGCAAGGGACACTTGTGTCCCTTGCATCCCCCTAAAGCTACAAAACGAAGTTTCTTTAGAAAAAACTTGTTTTTCGAGATTTGTTGAGAGGCTCTATGAGCTTTTACAATATTATTTGTTTATGATGCTCTTGATGTTATGATAATTCCTGCAACAATAAGTATAAGCCCTAAGAGTTTGTAAAGATTA
The DNA here is from genome assembly GCA_030654155.1 of Sulfurimonas sp. GTDB lineage: Bacteria > Campylobacterota > Campylobacteria > Campylobacterales > Sulfurimonadaceae > Sulfurimonas. The sequence continues at coordinate 14,173 of JAURYA010000139.1, forward strand.
AAGTTTTCTCCCATAAAAAATATAGAGAAAAGAAAAACCAATACAAATGTAAGTCCCATAAACGGATAAGCATAGCTAAGTTCAAATTTTGTCATAGCCGCCATCCAGAACATTGATGCCAAAAATGCACTGATAAACCCGCTCAAAATAAAAGGGTCTAAAAAAAGTTTCATTATAAAAATAAGCTTTTCAAGAGATTCAGCCGGCAGTGAACCGTAATTGCCGATTCTCCATTTTATAATAAGTTGTCCATAAACTGTAAAAAATATAGTTCCAAAAATATATATATACCCCATAATTATTTACCGTAAAACTTTTTTATAACATTGCAAACGGTATTAATCTCGTCGTTAGTTAGTCCATAATACATAGGAAGTCTTATAAGTCTTTCACTCTCTTTTGTCGTAAACTTATCAACTGAGTCAAATCTTCCAAACTTTAGTCCGGCAGGTGCAGAATGGAGCGGTATGTAGTGAAAAACGGCTCCGATATTCTCTTTTTTAAACTCTTCTAGAAGCTTGGTTCTTTCCTCTAAATCTTTGACTTTGAGATAAAACATATGCGCATTTTGGACACAGTCATTTGGAACAGTCGGCAACTCTAAAAGACCTTTTTGCTCTAATGGTTTGAGTGTGTCATAATATCTCTGCCAGCTATGCAGTCTGTTGCTGTTTATCTCATCAGCATTCTCAAGCCCTCCCCAAAGATAAGCGGCACTCACATCGTTTGGCAGATAGCTGCTTCCTATATCTACCCAAGAGTATTTATCTACCATTCCGCGGAAGAAGAGACTTCTGTTTGTCCCTTTTTCTCTTATTATTTCAGCTCTTTGGATAAATTTTTCATCATTGATTATGAGAAGCCCGCCTTCTCCTGCGCTTGTGTAGTTCTTTGTCTCGTGAAAGCTGTATGTCCCAAAATGCCCGATAGTTCCCAGCGCTTTGCCTTTATATGTACTCATCATTCCTTGAGCGGCATCTTCTACGACAAAAAGATTATATCTTGAAGCAATATCCATAATAGTGTCCATCTCACACGCCACGCCTGCGTAATGAACCGGCACGATAGCTCTTGTTTTTGCAGTTATGGCTTGTTCAATTTTTGTCTCATCTATGTTTAGAGTATCTGGACGAATATCGACAAATACTATTTTTGCGCCTCTTAAAACAAAAGCATTTGCCGTGCTTACAAAGGTAAATGATGGCATAATAACTTCATCACCCTCTTTAATATCAAGAAGAATTGCCGCCATCTCAAGTGCATGTGTGCAACTTGTTGTGAGGAGCGCTTTTTTGCAAGGAAGTCTCTCTTCAAACCATTTATTGCATTTTTTTGTAAACTCACCGTCTCCGGAGACCTTTGCACTTCTCATTGACTCTAAAACATACTTCTCTTCATTTCCTGTTCGTGGCGGTTTGTTAAACGGTATCATTTTGCTTCCTTAAAACTTTTCATAAATTTTGTAGCATTGCTGCCCTCATTAAATATCAAATCAATTATGCTTACACCATGCGTAAATGGCGGATACATCTGCTCATATTCGTCATAACCGCTATAATCCATCCACTCCACCTTGATATTTTCATCTTCAAACAAACTCTCATCTAGATAGTCTCTCGCCGCTGGACCGCTAAGATAGTGAGTAGCTTTTGCATCTTTGCAAATTTGCACAAGTCTTGAAGTTTGTCCCTCTATAAGATTGAAATCTTCGCATTTTGAAATTTTTGTCGCTATCTCTAAAATATCATTGATAGCTATTATAAACTTATAGTTTATATTGCTAAGCAGCTCTTCGTCTGCTACTTCTTTGTAAAGCTTTTCAAAAAGCGGTATATACTCTTTAAAATATTTTGCCCTTGAGTAGTTTTGGATAATTGTTTTAAAATGCTTGCTGGCCCATAGCTTATCTGTTACTTTTGTCTCGTTTATCTTTTGGTTTAGCGACTCAAAGCGGCATGGAATTGTGAGCCAAGCAATACCGTTAGGTGTTTTAATCTGGTTTCTGTTTCGCCAGTCATTTTTTGTATACTGGACACAATCATAAATAACGAACTCATCAACCATGTTTATCATCTCAAAATACCCTTTCCAAGGTATGTAGTTCGATTGTAAAATAGCTAATTTCTTCAATTTATTATCTCATCTACTATATAAAGAGGTCTGTTTTTTACCTGATCAAAGATTTTTCCTATATAGAGCCCTATAACTCCGAGTATTCCAAAGAGTAAGCCAAAGAGAAAAAACATAGAAACCATTAAGCTTGTCCATCCCTCGACGCTAAAACCGTATGTAAAATGAGCAACCACCAACCCTACCGCAACAAAAAAGGAGAGCATGGAAACCATGAGTCCAAGTTGAATAATCAGCTTTAGAGGCTTGTTTGAATGAGATACTATTGAATCGACAGCTAGACTTATCATTTTAGACAGGGTATATGATGATTGGCCATAAGCTCTTGCATCATGCTCCACATCAATTGCAGTTTTTTTAAATCCGACAATTTTAACAAGAAGCAAGAAATCTCTGCTCTTCTCTTTTAGATTTTTTAGAGCATTTATCACTTTTTTTGAGTATATTCCAAAATTGCCGATTGTATGGTCATGCTCTGATTCTGTAAAATATTCCAAAGTCTTGTGAAACAGTTTTGATGAAAAAGATTTAAAAAAGCTGTCTTGTCTCTCAACCCTTCTTCCGTAAACTATATCATAGCCCTCTAGCGCTTTTTTATAAAGCTTTTCTATCTCTTGGGGCTTGTCTTGCAGGTCACAGTCCATAACAACAACATAATTGCCGCTGCAGTAGTCAATTCCTGCGGTTATTGCATAGTGCTGCCCGAAATTTCTTGAGAGTTTAATGGCTTTTACATTTTTGTCATTTTTTGCAATAGCAGATATCACTTCCCAAGAGTTTTGAGGGCAATTATCATTAACAAAAATGATTTCATAGCTACTGCAAATTTTTTGCAGAGTTGCAGTTACCTTCTCATAAAGTTCTTGTATCGATTCTCTGCATCCGTAAACAGGAGAGATTACACTGATTTCCATAAATTTTTAGCCTTTATTTTTTATCATTGATTGGATTTTTATCATATACATATATGTTGTGACTTTTAAGTTCAATTCTATTTACTGCCTCGGTTAGATTGTACTCTTTTGAAGCTTTTTCAAACTCTTCAACTTTTTCTTTTGGGAGAAGAATAAAAGAGTTTTTATCTATGTATGATTTATTATACCAGTTGCTGTTTGTAAGCCACTCACCTGCTTGCCTCTTATTGTCATCGTCTTCAATGGGTCTTACTTCTATTTTGTTATCACTTAAAACCGTAAAAACATGTGAGTGCCAATAAGGTGCATACCCCTTCGTTAGGTTATTCTCAAGCAAAGTTCTTATTACTTCCTCTCTATTTTTGACTGTTTCTTGTGAAATCTCTCTTTGAAGTGTAATAGAGAGAGAAACATATGATAAAAATATTGAAAATATCAATAACAGTTTGATTTTTTGTGAGAAAAATTTCCACATAATTCCATTTGATATTGATATGATTAACACAAACGGTATTATATATCTAATATTTTCTCTTGCTGCGTATAAACCGTTAAAATGCAGAGATGTAATGCAATAAATGCCAAAAACTATTAAAAAAGCTATGTATCCGACACTAACGGTGTAAATTTCAAAAGAGTTTAGAGAATTTCTGTTTCTTATCGCATAAAAAATAGGAGCAAAAAAGGCAATAGGGTAGAGTAGCGATTTTAGTATATATGCTGCGCCATTAAGCGAGGTGAATGTTGTTCTCTCGCCCCAATCCGCTCCATAAAAATTTGCCAAACCTATAAATGATCTCCAGATGTGAGTAGGCAGTTCTTCGTATGATATTAAAAATGCTTTCCCGACGCCTATTTGCATCTGGATATGTGTAAGTATGCTGTATCTATATGCGATGCCCAGTAGTATGCCAAGCGTAAAAAAGACGGCTATTTTTTTGTATTTTATATTGATATATTGATAAAATAAAAAAAGGGGCACAAAGAGTGAAGCTATAAAATATATTGCAAACCGACTTGGGTTTTCTGCAACAAAAACAATAGTCAAAACAACAATAAAAAAGCCGGCTATCCAAACTTTCTTTGTTTTCATCTCTTCTTGACTCAGGATATAAAAAAAATACAAATATGCGATTAGCGCTGTGTAGTACCAGATATAAGCACTCTCTCCAAAAACTTCTCTGGCATACATCGGCGAATAAAGAGCTGACATACCAATAAATGCTATCAATATTCCTATTGTGTCGGTACCGATTTTTTTTAAATACAAGAATGTCATAAAAAGCGAAAAAGCGAAAAAGCCAATAACTACGATAGTGTGCACATTATATGCAGAAAATCCAAATAAGGTTAGGGGAACGGCCAGAGTATGCTTAAAAACAGTCCAAATATCACCATTAACATACCACCAGCTGTTTGGGTAATAAGAGCCTTGGGTGATTATCTCTTGTGCTAATATATTTGCAATAGCCGCATCAGAGTTAAAGAAAGCTTTGTAGATAAAAACTTGATAATAAATAACAAAGAAAATATTGGTAATTAAAATTAGTGTTAAAAATATTTTGAGTTTTAAATTCATATTTGCAAATCTTTTGGATTTGCGGTTTAATCGCAAATCATATAAATAATATCTAATAATGAAACTATACTACATAATCCTGAAATAGTTTAAAAAAAGAAACTACTTCTCTCCGCGTTTTTTAGCTTTAAATAAAACAGGTGTTCCTGTAAAGTTAAAAGCCTCTCTTAGTTTGTTAGTCAAATATCTTCTGTATGTAAAGTGAAGACCTCTTGGCTTGTTCATAACAATAGCTATTTTTGGCGGTCTTGTTTCATACTGTGTTGCGTAGTAGATTCTTATAACCTGTCCGCGCATGCTCGGCAGCTGATGTTTTCTAAGCGCTTTTTCCATAACTTCATTTAACTGAGAGGTTGATATTCTTTGAGAGTAGTTTTCGTTAATCTCTAAAATCATATCGTAAAGCTTATCGACTCTTTTGTGAGATTTTGCAGATAGAGTGATAATAGGCGCGTAAGCTAAAAATTTAAATCTGTCTCTGACATTTTCTATAATTTTGTCATAATCTTCTCTGTTTGCTATATCCCATTTGTTTAAAACGATAATACAAGCAAGACGGTTGCTGTCAACTAAACCTGCAATCTTTTCATCAAGGTCCAAAAGTGGCTCACTTCCATCCAGTACGACTAATGCCATATTTGAGTTTTCAAGCATCTCTTTTGTTCGCATAAGAGCAAACTTTTCAATCCCGACAATCTTGCCGCGGCGTCTTAATCCTGCGGTATCAACAAAAGTCAGCTGTTTGCCTTTGTATTCGATGCTCTCATCAATAGGGTCGATGGTAGTTCCCGCAACGCTGCTTACAACAGAGCGCTCTTCGCCTAAAAGAGCGTTTAAGAGTGAGCTTTTTCCGACATTTGTGCGACCGATAATTGAGATTTTTATATGATTTACATCATCTTCGTTAAATTCTTTTATTCTGTCGTTTTGAGCAAAGATTGAGTCATCTTCAAACTCCTCTTCATTTACGTCTGTGTAGAAGAAACCGTCATCTTCGTCATCATTTTCTTCGTCTTGGTCAAAAAAATCAAATTCACTGCCATCTTCTTCAACAATGTTTACATCATCTTCTTCTTCGCCTTCGTTTTCTTCTTTGATAATGTCACATTCAGGAATTCTGTCATATATCCACTCAAGAAGAGGAACCACACTTCTGTTATGTGAAACAGAAATGCCAAAAATAGCATCTGTTCCAAACTCATAGTAGTCCCAAAGATTGTCTTTCATCTTGTCATTGTCTATTTTATTTACAACCAGAGCAACATCTTTTCCTAATGTTTGAAGTTCATAAAATAGTTTTTTATCTGAATCTTCCGGAATAGTTTTTCCATCTACCATGTATAAAATTATGTCAGCTTTTTTTGCAGCTTCAAGTGATTTCTCTTTTATTCTGTCAAAAAGTTCGCATCCTTGGTCAAGTCCGCCGGTATCTAAAAGCAGAGCCTGCTTGTTTATGATAGTAACATGTCGTCTTTTTACATCTCTGGTTGTTCCGGCTATATCAGATGTGATAGCATCTCTTTTTTTAACAAGTCTGTTGAAAAGCGAGCTTTTACCGACATTCGGGCGACCGATTATTGCGATTTTTTTCATATTTTTGCCTTAGTATAGGTGAAGAAAATTTGTAGTTTATTTGGAATTATACCGAAATATAAGAGGAATTTTAAGTTTATGGAGAAACTAGCTTATAGCGGGAGTTATAAGCTAGTTAAAAATTTATTCCGTAGGGAAATCTTTTTTAAGACCCTCTAGCGCATTTTTAGCTTTAAATTGTTGCCATAATGCTTGGTCGTTTTTGAAACTAGTTTTTATGTTGTTTTTAATCTGCGTGTTTGCAGAATTTTGTGAAACTGTTACAAGCATGTAGATAGCGCCAGAAGGTGCAGTCCAAAAATCAAGAGCTTTAGAGCCAACCAAATCAACTTTTGCTACTTGTTTGGTAACGGTCTCTACTGCTTTGTCAACCGTTTCGCTTCCACCTGTACCTGTTGTTCCGGTGTAGATACTGATTTTGTCTTTTACTTGAGATTGTATCTGTTGCGCTAAGTCTGAACGACCGTTTGCAAGAGCTACTCTTCTCATATAATCCATACCGGCAGCGCTTTTTTCAGCTATACCGACACCGGCATAAGAGTCTCCAGCACTTGGTATACAAGTCCATGTAGGAGCTTTTACATTCTCTTGTTTACACTCAAAATCAGATCTCTCCTCTCCTACTTTAACTTCCTTGCTACAGCCTGTTATAGTAACAAAAAGTAAGCCTGCCAACGCCACTAATGAAATAGTTTTGATCATTCTTTGATCTCCTTTTTTTTCTAAAATCATTGTAGCAGTTTTAATCTTAAATAATATTTACC
>JAURYA010000141.1 GCA_030654155.1 Sulfurimonas sp.
GGTTGAGAGATGCCTAGTTTTGCAGATGCCTTAGAAAAACTCTTCTCTTTTATGACCATCAAAAAGGTTTGTAACTTTGCAAAATCTTTTAACATAATAATTCCTATAAGTTTAGATAATAGACAAAAGTATAACTCATTATTATAATTAATGCAATAGTTTCGTAATAATTTATATCTTTTTGGCTATAATAAATTAAATCAATAATAATAGTGGCAAAGCATGGAAAAAATATTTGAAAAATTAAACAATTCGCAGGCTAGCGCTGTTAGACAGACAGAGGGTCCGGTGTTAATTTTAGCAGGAGCGGGCAGTGGAAAAACTACTACAATTGTTTCACGTCTAGCTTACCTTGTAGAGGGACTTGGTATTCCCGCTTCAAATACTTTGACACTTACATTTACAAACAAAGCTGCTAAAGAGATGAGAGAGCGTGCGTCTAGTATGATGAACAACCCTGCTTATCCTCCCCTTTTATGTACTTTTCATAAGTTTGGATTACTTTTTTTAAAATTTAATATTCATCTTTTAAACCGTCAAAATAATTTTGTAGTTATTGATACCGATGATAAAAAACGCATCATTAAAAAAATAAACAGCGAAATTCCTACACCGCTTATAGCGAGTGAAATATCAAGATATAAAAACTCACTTTTAACACCTGACGATGCATATAAGCAGGCAGAATTTTTTAATTATCAGCAGATTGCAAAGATTTATGAAGAGTATGAAACTTATCTTTTAGAAAATAATTTAGTAGATTTTGATGATTTAATTGCTCTGACATTCAGACTGTTGGATGAGAATCCAGAACTGGCTCATGCTACATCGCAAAAGTATCGCTACATCATGGTAGATGAGTATCAAGATACAAATGAGTTGCAGTTGAAGCTTTTGCAAAAACTTTGTACAACACATAACAATATATGCGTTGTAGGCGATGATGACCAGAGTATATATGGCTGGCGCGGGGCTCATATAAGAAATATTATAGAGTTTGATCAGGATTTTATAGGCACTTCTGTTTTCAAGCTTGAAGAAAATTATCGCTCGCGTGAGCCGATTCTTAAAGTTGCAAATGCGCTTATAGAACATAACCGCTCAAGACTTGGCAAAAAACTTATTCCTACCCGCGGAGGCGGTGAAGATATAACTATTTTAAACTCCAATGATGAAAACGAAGAGGCAAGGAAAATTGCTTCAAAGATTACAAAGCTTCTGGATTCAGGTGTGGGAGCAGAAAATATAGCAGTGCTTTACCGCGTGAATGTTTTAAGCCGTTCAATCGAAGAGGGCTTAAACCGAGCAGGAATTGCGTATAAACTTGTCGGCGGTCTCAGGTTTTATGATAGAGCAGAGATAAAAGATTTGATTAGCTATATCAGAGTTATTACAAATTTTCATGATGATTTTTCATTTAAGCGCATAGTAAACAAGCCAAAAAGAGGTTTGGGAAAAGCCAGTGTGGATAAGATAGAGTTGGCAGCGCACGCAAACGAAACATCTATATTTGAGTATATCAAGAAAGTTCCAATCGCAGAGTTGGAGCTTTTAGTCAAAAACAAAAATGCAAAAACTCTTAAAAAGTTTGTTAAAGATATTCAAAATGTTGCAAAAATTGTAAGTGAATCTACATACAACTTTATAGATGTTTTGGAAGAGACATTTCGTCTTAAAGATATCTATATCGGCATGCCGGATGAAGCTGAGAGAGTTTTAAATATGGATGAATTTTATGGACTCTTTAGAGATTTCGTAAAAAATTCTCCAGACTCTTCATTGGATGAGTTTTTAAATGAGCTGACACTTCAGAGTGAACAGGACCAAGTAGAGGGCGAGAGTATCTACATGATGAGTATTCACGCATCAAAAGGGTTGGAGTTTGACCATATATTTATAATCGGGCTTGAAGAGGGCTTTTTACCTCTTGTAGGTGATGGAAGTGACCTTGAAGAGGAGAGAAGGCTGGGATACGTCTCTTTTACCAGAGCAAAAGATACGCTAACACTCTCACATGCCGACAGTAGATTTTATAAAGGCCGCAGAAGCGATTTGCAAAAGAGCAGATTTTTTAATGAAGCAGGACTCTGCGAAGGCTCTTTGATAGTAGAGAAAAACACAGCCTTTAAAAAGGGTGATTTGGTGCGTCATAAAATCTTTGGAACAGGCAGAGTAAGCGGTGTAAGCAAGTCAGGAAGAGAGTTTAAGTTAAACATTAACTTCGCTGGCACTTCAAGAGATATCCTAGCATCATTTGTTGAAAGACTATGAATAGACTCTTTGTTGCATACAAACCAACAGGGGTAGGTTCAAATTTCTTTTTAACAAAACTAAAAAGAAAATACAAAACTAAAAAAGCCGGCTTTTCAGGAACGCTTGACCCTTTCGCAAAAGGAGTTCTTCTCATAGGCATCGGCAGTTATACGAAACTGTTTCGCTTTTTGAATAAAACGCCAAAAGTTTACCGCGCAACCCTTTGGCTCGGCGCAAAAAGCGACAGCTTGGATACGGAACTGATTCAACATGTAGAAATTTTAAAAGAGTTTGAAGAAGTTAAAGTTTTGCAAACCGTAAAATCTTTGGAGGGTTCACTTACATATGAACCGCCGATATTTAGCGCAAAACGCATAGACGGGCAGAGGGCTTATGATTTGGCCAGAGCGGGCAAAGAGTTTACTTTAAACAAGATAGACTCAACGATTTATGAGACAAAACTGATAAGCTACTGCCATCCGTTTATAACTTTTGAAGCAACAGTGTCTGAGGGGACATATATTCGTTCTCTTGGGCTTATAATTGCAAATAGGCTTGGTGTAGAGTTTGGGTCTCTTAGCGCCTTAGAGAGATTGAATGAGGGGCAGTTTAGATACGATGACGAAAAGCCGTTGGACATTAAAAAATCTCTAAACATCAAGCAAAACTTTTATCATGGCGAGAGCGATAATCTAAAATATGGAAGAGTTCTTGCTTTAGAGGATTTAGAGATTAAAGAGGATGGATATTACTGGCTTGATAGCGGCAGTTTTATCTCAATTATAAATGTAGTAAATAGAGAAGTAAATTATGAATTAGGCAGGATTGAATGTTAGTATTATCCAGAAAAGTAGACGAGTCGATTGTTATCGGGGACAATATTACAATAAAAGTTATATCTGTTGAGAAGGGAGTAGTTAAGTTAGGGGTTGATGCGCCTAAAAATGTCTCCATAGTTAGAAATGAGTTGCTTGAAGATGTAAAAGATGCCAACATAGCGGCATCTAAAGAGACAAAGCTCTCTGATTTAACCTCTCTTAGTGCTATTATAAAAAAATAAGAGACAGACTATGAAGCTATACAAAGCTTATGCTAAAGTAAATATTTTTTTAAAAATAACGGGCATAAGAGGCAGCTATCACGAAATTATTTCTAGATTTATGAGGGTTGACTCTCTTTATGATGAGCTCTCGTTTGTTGAAAAAGAGCCTAGTGACCACTTTAAAATTAGCGGCTCTTTTTCTTGTGATACAAAGCAAAACACAATATATAAAGCATATACCGCACTTCTTGAATTTTTGAATGAAGCTTCGGCAATTTCATTGAAAAATTTGATGAGTAAATACGGAGTACATGTAAAAAAAAATATCCCTGCATTTGCCGGTCTTGGCGGTGGAAGCAGTGACGCGGCGACATTTTTAAAAATGTGCAACGAAGTTCTGCATCTTGGACTTAGCCAAAATGAATTGGCGCTTATAGGGCTAAAAGTCGGTGCAGATGTTCCATTTTTTATTTACGGATATGATAGTGCAAATGTCAGCGGAATAGGCGAAATAGTTGAAGAGTTTCAAGAAGAGCTGCTTGATATTGAGGTTATTACTCCAAAAATAGAGATAAGCACACCAAAGGTTTATGCTGTTTATAGAGAACATTTTTATAACCCCATAAACGGTTTTGAAGCAGAAAAGCTAAAAAAAACAGCATCATTGGATATACTAAAAAATATGAGTGCGGATGAGGCAAACGACCTCTTTAAACCAGCACTGGAAGTGTATAAAGAGCTAAAAAACAATTATAGACACGGATACTA
>JAURYA010000149.1 GCA_030654155.1 Sulfurimonas sp.
GTGGGAATTTGAAAAAAGTTTGCCTAAATAAACTCTAACTTTCGAACTTATCATTACATGTATTCATATTAAGCAGAGTATAAAGCGGGCATGTGCCCAAAAAAGCTGTTACTATAGGAATAATACCTATAAGACCCAACAAACTGTTAGTCATCATACCAAGAACAATAAAAATCACCCCAACAACAATTCTAGCTACTTTATCTACTTTACCTATATTTTTTGTCATCTTAAATTTCCTAGTATAAATTTTGTACTTTATAAACGCCTACCTTGAATAACACGAACTAAAATCGCCACGATTGCTAGAACTAAAAGAATATGGATAAACCCACCCATAGTATAAGAGGTAACTAACCCCAAAAGCCAAAGAACAACCAGCACGACAGCAATAATTTCTATCATGATCTCTCCTCCTAATCAATATTAAGGTATGGAGTTTTAACAACATATCTGCAAACACTATACATCTAAGCATCTTAATTAAATATAAAGGAATCTTAAAACATTTTTAATAATTTTAAGGTAAACTACTAACAACTACTATTAAAGGATTTTGACATGTCAGTAACGATTATTGTTTTAATTGCTATAACTCTTATCTTAGTTTTGATGTACAACTCGCTTGTCGCAAAGAAAAATCAAGTTGAAAATATCTTTGCAAGCGTTGATACGGTTCTCAAAAAAAGATATGACCTCATCCCAAACCTTGTTGCGTCTGTTAGCAAATATATGGAGCATGAAAAGTCACTTTTAGAGGAGGTTACAAAGCTCCGTGCAGAGGCAACCAAGCCAGATATAAGTGACGCGCATAAAATTGCTCTTGATGCAAAGATAAGCTCAGCTCTTGGCTCTATAATGGTAGCCGTTGAGAACTATCCTGAGCTTAAGGCAAACGAAAATGTTATGCACCTGCAACACACGTTGCATGAAGTTGAGGAGCAGATATCTGCGGCTAGACGTGCCTATAACCAAAGTGTTACCGACTACAATAATGCAATCGAGATGCTTCCGACAAGTTTTATGGCTTCTTTGATGAATTACAGAAGAAAACAGGTGTTTGAGATAGCTCTGAGTGAACGCAAAAACATAGATGTCAAAGAGCTCTTTAACTAAAGGCTCAAGAGATGAAAAGCGTAAGCTTCCTTACCGACTTTTACTATAAAAATCTATTTCCTACTCTAGAAAAACTAGAGAGTGATAGAAAAAGTCTTAGGCACAAAATTATCTTTATTGCAATAACCTATACAGCAATTTTTGCCGTTATCGCTTACACTTTAGGGAATTTTTACGAATTTATCATATTAGCATATATTGCGCTTGGTGCGATAATATACAGATTTTTGGTTCATGACTATACGCATGAATTTAAAATGAGTGTTATAAAACCTCTTATTCATGCCATCGACAGCTCTCTACTCTACTCTTCTGCAACTCACATTTCAGAGTATCTTTTTGAACACTCAAAACTTTTTAGCGACCTTGACAAGATGAGCGGAAATGACTATGTAAAAGGTCAAATTGACGGCATAAATATTCAGTTTTCAGACATACATGCCCAAAAGAAAAATCAAAATTCCAAAGGAAAAGATACATGGAGCACGATATTTCAAGGGCTTTTTATTGTTGCCGATTTTAACAAACACTTTAACGGAGAAACGGTTGTTTTGCCCGATACCGCTCAAAGTACATTCGGCGATGTTATAGGACACTGGCTGCAGGCAAATAATGCCTCAAGAGATGAACTGGTTAAAATGGATGACCCAGAGTTTGAAAAAGAGTTTGTCGTTTACTCCACAGATCAGATAGAAGCAAGATATATCTTGTCTCACTCGCTTATGAAAAAACTGCTTGACTTTAAGCACAAATCAAAGCAGAGCGTTTACATCTCATTTATCGGCACTCATATCTATATGGCTATCAGTTATGACAAAGATTTGTTTGAGCCGTCCATATTTCATTCACTTTTAGACTATAAAGTGGCTATGGAGTATGTTAAAACTCTGCACTTGGCAATAGGCGTAGTAGAAGAGCTGAAGTTAAACCAAAAATTGTGGAGCAAAGTATGAGCGAAAAAAATATAGTGTTGCTTAGTATCAAGGATTTTTTGACTCCAAAAATGTTGAAATATTCGATATTGCCTTTAGTAATCAGTTTAGTAGTTATGTACATTCTCTTTTTTATCATAGCAGGAATCGGGATTGAGCAGTTAGGAACTCTGCATGTACAAAGTTCCCAAACAACCATAGAAAACGGCATACCCCATACAGAAAGCCTCAATACGCAGTTAGAGGGCTCTGCGATTATCCAATTTTTAATGAGCTATGCCATAACTTCTTGGCTGGCAACCTTTCTTATCTATGCGATAGGCGGTTTTTTAACCATCTATATCTCTATTTTTGTATCTGTTATTGTCGTAGGTTTTTTAACTCCATTTATCCTAAGAGAACTCCAATCAAGACACTATCAAGATACACAGATGATTGGTCACTCGAACATACTCTACTCCATTTTTCTGGTTCTAAAGTGGTCAGCAATTATGATTTTGCTTTTTATTTTGCTGATACCGTTTTATTTTATCCCGCTTATAAATATAGTGGCGCTAAATATCCCGCTCTACTACTTTTTTCACAAAATGCTGACATTTGATATCTCTTCAAATATATGCACGGCAGAAGAGAACAAACAGATAAGTTTTTTTAGTGCGAACAAACTGAGAGTGAAAACTTTAGCACTCTATCTTTTGTCACTTGTACCGTTTGCCATTTTTTTTACAGCGGTTTTTTATGTAATTTACTTGGGACACACCTACTTTTTAGAGGTAAAAAAGATAAGAAATATCTAACAACTTTATGTTTCCTCAAAAAAGGAAGCCATTGGAATATTTAGAATCTTGGATATTTTATAAAGATGCCCTATATTAAAACGTTTTTTGTTTGTAAAGAGTTCTGCGGCGGAGACTAGACTTACAGACTTGTTGCCCATTTCTAAAGATAAATCAAGCTGGGTGAATCCTTTATATTCTCTATATTTTTTTACGGCAAACCCTATTCTTCTGTGGATATCTTCTAGTTCTTCTTTTGAAAACTCAAATTTCATATAAATCCACTCTAGTAATTTTTTGACTTAAGTTTAATTTTAAAGTGGTTTTTTATCAAGCCACTCTAGTGGGTTGATAAAATCTCCTTATAAAGTAAAATAATTCAACTATTTTTATGAAATTAAAGTATCTGATTTAATCATAAATTTAGATTTCGGATTAAACCTGAAATGACGTAAACTAAGTCATTATACTCAAATAAAAAAGAAGTAAACATGTCAGATATTTATAAACTCAAAAAATTAAATTTTACAATGCTGATATTGATTTTTTTTCTTTTTTTACTTGGAATTATTACTCTTTTACATATTGGATATAAAAGTAAATATTACACGAAATCAATCAATACAGCAGGCAAACAACGTGTGCTTTCCCAAAAAATCATTTTTGAACTTAACAATCATTTTTTACTAAATGACAAAAATGCATTTGAGAGATTAAAGACAAGAGTATCCGAGTACTCTTCAAATGAAAAAGAACTTTTAGATATCATCAAAACAAATACACCTAATATCAGCATAGAGAGTTTAAAAAACAAACCGATAAAAGATTTTATTGAGACGGTACATTTATATATCAAAACTCCAAATGAAAAACTGCATAATACTCTCGTAAACAAAAGGGACGAAATATTTGATGAGTTTAATAATTTTGTTGACTATTGTGAACAAAGCTACAATCAAATATACTTAGACACGCTTAAAAAACTCTCAATTATCGGTATTTTAAATATTATACTTATTATATTGTACTACCGAATTATATTTAAAAAATCTCT
>JAURYA010000152.1 GCA_030654155.1 Sulfurimonas sp.
TCCACACCGTTTGATCACGACAGCATAGAGCTTTTAAACACTTTAGGGCTTGAAATATTTAAAATCCCAAGCGGTGAGATAACAAACCTTCCGTACCTTAGACACATAGGAAAATTAAATAAAAAAATCATCCTCTCAACAGGCATGACTGACATCGGCGAGATAGAAGATGCTCTTGATATTCTTATAGAAGCCGGAACAAAAAAAGAGAATATTACAGTTCTGCATGCAAATACTATGTATCCGACACCGATGGAGGATGTGAACCTAAAAGCTATGGTTACCATAGGTAAAACTTTTGATATAGCTTACGGTTACAGCGACCACACTTTGGGCATAGAAGTCGACATCGCCGCAGTTGCAATGGGAGCTTGTTGTATAGAAAAGCATTTTACGCTTGACTGTACTATGGAGGGACCGGACCACAAAGCCTCTCTTGAACCGGATGAGTTAAAAAAGATGGTAAAAGCTATAAGAAATATAGAACTCTCCCTTGGAAGCGGCATCAAAAAACCAAGCAAGAGTGAGATACCAAATATGCAAGTCGCTAGAAAGTCGATTGTCGCAGCTTGTGAAATAAAAAAAGGCGAGATACTTAGTGAAGAAAAACTTGCAATCAAAAGACCCGGCAATGGGATAAGTCCAATGCGATGGGATGAGATTATAGGAACTATTGCAACCAAAGATTATCAAGAAGATGAGATGATATGAAACGAAAAATTTGTGTAGTAACAGGAACGCGTGCTGAATATGGCTTGCTCTATTGGTTAATGAAAGAGATAGAAGCTGACAAAGATTTAGAACTTCAGATTATAGTTACGGGTATGCATTTAAGTCCGGAATTTGGACTGACATACAAAGAGATAGAAAAAGAGTTTAAGATTGATAAAAAAATAGAGATGCTTTTATCTTCAGATACTTCCATAGGTATCTCAAAATCTATGGGGCTGGCGCAAATAGGTTTTGCCGAAGCATATGAAAAGTTAAAGCCTGATGTTGTTGTAGTGCTTGGAGACAGATATGAAATATTTTCTGCTGCAAGTGCCGCTATGATAGCTCGTATTCCCATAGCTCACCTTCACGGCGGAGAGACGACAGAAGGCGCATTTGATGAGTCAATTCGCCACAGCATAACTAAAATGAGCCATCTTCATTTTACAGCGACACAAGAGTATAAAAACAGAGTTATTCAGCTTGGCGAACAACCAAAAATGGTATTTAATGTAGGCGGGATGGGAATAGAAAATATCAAAAGGCTAAAGCTTTTAGGCAAGAAAGAGTTTGAAGAATCTATTGATTTTAAACTAAATGATAAAAACATTTTAGTCACGTTTCATCCCGTTACGCTTGAAAAATCGACTGCTAAAGAGCAATTTAGAGAGCTTTTATATGCCGTAGATGAGCTTCAAGATACAAACATAATCTTTACAAAAGCAAATAGCGATACAGATGGAAGAGTTATAAACCAGATGTGTGAAGAGTATGTTTCTAAAAACTCTCATAAAGCAGTTGGTTTTGCATCACTTGGACAACTGAGATACTTAAGCGCTTTGCAGTTTGTAGATGCTGTGCTCGGGAACAGTTCCAGCGGTTTGGCAGAAGCTCCTAGCTTTAAAATAGGAACTATAAACATCGGCGACAGACAAAAAGGGCGAATCAAAGCTAGCAGTGTAATAGATTGCGAGCCGAACAAGAAAGATATAGCCGCAGCTTTTAAAAAACTCTACTCAAAAGAGTTTCAAGAGAATCTTAAAACCGTAATTAACCCTTATGGAGATGGTATGGCAAGTGCTAGCATTGTGCAAGAAATAAAAAAAGCCGATCTAGATTCGATTTTAAAAAAATCATTTTACAATATTAAGCTTGAGGGGAAAATGTGAAATCTATAGACAATATCAAACTAGCACCAAATGCCACAATTAAAGAAGCATTAAAAACAATAGATAATGGAGCAATGCAAATTGCTATTGTTGTCGGCAAAGATAATCAGTTGATTGGCACATTAACTGATGGTGATTTACGAAGAGGATTATTAAATAATCTTTCACTAGATGATAGTATTGAAAGTATTATTTTTAAGACACCGACAGTAGCAACACTTGCCGACACCAAAGAAGATATCCTTACAAAGGCAATAGTTAAAAAACTGCATCAGATTCCTATTGTAGATGATAAAAACAGGGTAATTGGTATTAAAGAAATTAGAGAACTTGTTACTCCAACTATCAAACCGAATAAAGTTATTTTGATGGTTGGAGGACTTGGTAGTAGACTTCGACCACTAACAGAAGTTACCCCCAAGCCAATGCTAAAGGTTGGTAATAAACCAATTCTTCAGACTATTGTTGAGAAGTTTTCCGAATACGGATTTATAAATATTATAATGTGTGTAAACTATAAATCACAGGTAATTCAGGAATATTTTGGAAATGGAAGCGCATTTGGCGTAAATATTGAATATATTTTAGAAAAACAGCGCATGGGAACAGCCGGAGCGCTTAGTTTACTCACCTCTCTCCCTGATGAACCATTTTTTATCATGAATGGCGATTTATTAACCAATGTCAATTTTGAATATCTCTTAGATTATCATATATCCAACAATTCTATGGCTACCATGTGTGTTCGTGAATATGATTTTCAAATTCCATATGGTGTTGTTAGTATAGACAATAACAAAATATTATCTATTAAAGAGAAGCCTATACAAACAGTTAACGCAAGTGCCGGCATATATGTACTTTGCCCAGAAGCTTTAAATTATATTCCCAAAGAGCAATTTTTTGATATGCCTACACTTTTTGAAAAACTTATAAACAAAAAACAAACCGTTACATCATTTTTACTCAATGGATATTGGCTCGATATTGGTCAAATGGAAGAATATGATAGAGCCAATAGAGAATTTAACGAGGTATTTTAATGCTGCAAGATAAAACTTTTTTAGCCATCATTCCCGCACGAGGTGGAAGTAAAGGATTGCCCAATAAAAATATCAAAGAATTGTGTGGTAAACCGCTCATAGGATGGAGCATTGAAGCTGGATTTAAAAGCAAGTATATAGATGAAGTTATGGTTACAACAGATAGCAAAACTATTGCAGCCATATCCAGACAATACAAAGCATCAACCCCATTTTTGCGCCCTACTGAACTTGCAAGTGATACATCAACTACATTTGATGTAGTAAAACATGCGATTGAATTTTATCAAAAAGAGCAAAATAAAAAATTTGACTATATTGTTTTGCTTGAGCCGACATCACCTCTAAGAGAAGACGATGATATTGACAATATGATAGAAAAAATGATTTTAAAAGAAAATGATTTTGATTCAATAGTTAGCATTGGGGAAGTGCATGAACATCCGTCAATAATGAAAAAAATTACTAACACAAACTCCTTAGAAGCTTTTTGCGACACACTGCAAATGACAACAAGACGACAAGATAATGACGAAGCATTTTTTCCATATGGCGTTGCATACATTGTCAAAACAGATAGTTTATTAAATGAAAAAACTTTCTACACAAAAAGAAACACTTTCTACAAAATAAAAAGATATCAATGCTATGAAATAGATGATATTTATGATTTTTTGGCGATTGAAAATATTATGAAATACAAATGGGGGTTAAAATGAAATTTTTGGTTATAGGATTGGGATCTATGGGCAAAAGAAGAGTCCGAAATCTTCTTGCTTTAGGCAACACGCAAGACAATGTAGCAGGATTTGATCCACGAACAGACAGAACCAAAGAGGCATCAAAATACATCAACACTCTCTATAACAACTTTGACAAAGCCATAGAAGAATTTCAACCAAATATTTTTATTATCTCAACACCTCCTGATTTACATATGCATTATGCCTATTATGCAGAGAAACACGGGATTAGTTGTTTCATTGAAGCATCTGTCGTCGATGCGCAAAAGATTATTGAACTTTATGAAAGAACAAAACATTCTAACACATTGATGGCTCCATCATGTACTATGCGTTATTACGAAGGACCAAAAAAGATCAAAGAGCTGATCAATGCCGGCACAATCGGAAAAGTTTTAAACTACAATTATCATACAGGTCAATATCTGCCTGATTGGCATCCATGGGAAGATATACTAGATTTCTATGTTTCAAATCCTCATACCGGAGGGTGCAGAGAAATTGTACCGTTTGAACTAACATGGCTAAACGATATCTTTGGCGAAGCGAAGCCATTGGCGTGCGTCCGAAGAAAATTAACAGATATGCAAGCAAACATTGACGACATTTACCACTGTTTATTTGAATATCCCAAAAATGTTATAGGAAATCTTACCGTTGAAGTAATATCTCGCCCAAAAGCAACAAGAGAATTCAGAGTATTAGGCTCAAAGGGCGAAATTACTTTCAGTGGCGATACAAATTCCTTAAAATATATTAATACAGATATGAACGAATGGGAAGTGCTCTCTTTTGATGCCGGCACAGTAGAAAAACAATATATTAATCCTGAAGAACCATATATTGATGAAATCAGAGCATTTGTTCAAGGAGTTGAGAATTTAAAAAATGGGCAAAAATCCTCATATCCAAACACCTTGCTAGATGATTATAATATTTTAAAAAACTTATATGAATTAGAAAACCTAAGTGAGGGAAAACATGACTTATCAAGATAGACTACTAAAGGCAATTCCTGGGGGAGCTCACACCTACTCTAGAGGGTTTGATCAATATCCTTTAAATGCCCCACAGATTCTTAAGCGGGGCAAAGGTGCTTACATCTATGACGATCAAGATAATGAGTATCTAGATTACGGGATGGCTTTAAGAGCGGTTAATCTCGGATATGCCAATGACACCGTTGATAATGCAGCGATTGAACAGATTAGAAACGGTAATAATCTAACAAAACCGAGTATGATTGAGTTGGAAGCTGCCGAACTTTTGATCGACACTATTGACAGTGTTGATATGGTAAAATTTACCAAAAACGGCTCTACTGCGACCACTGCCGCCATTAAACTCAGTCGTGCGTATACAAGTCGCACCATGATAGCACGATGTGCGGAACAGCCATTTTTTAGTTATGACGACTGGTTTATCGGTTCAACTCCAATTACGCGCGGAATACCTCAATCAGACATTGACAATACTAAAATGTTCAATTTTAACAATATTGACAGTTTAGAAAAACTCTTTAATGAGTATCCGGAACAGATTGCGTGTGTTATTCTTGAACCCTCAGCTACAGAACATCCAAAAAATAATTTTTTACATAAAGTTAAAGAACTTTGTGTAAAAAATAAGGCCGTCTTTATCCTTGATGAAATGATTACAGGGTTCAGATGGCATCTAAAAGGGGCACAGCATTACTACAATATCAAACCTGATCTTTGTACTTTCGGAAAAGCGATGGCAAACGGGTTCAGCGTAGCAGCAGTTGCTGGAAAACGTGAGATTATGGAGCTCGGGAGCATAGAATTCGAAGGCAGAGAAAGATTATTTTTACTTTCAACAACTCACGGAGCCGAGATGAGCGGTTTAGGCGCTTTTGTGGAAACAGTGAAATATTTAAAAGAAAACGATGTTATCAATCATCTATGGAATTACGGCGAAAAACTCATTGAGATGATGAACGACACCGCAAAAAAATACGGCATAGAAAAAAACTTTATAGCCGGTGGGATTGAGTGTAGTCCATACTATCTCACTTTTGATAAAGAGGGGCAAAATTCATTAGGTTTAAGAACACTTTTTTCTCAAGAGATGATTAAAAACGGTGTATTGATGCCGTGGATTGCTTTAAGCTATGCACATGGAGACAAAGAATTTACATTGACACAAAAAGCTTTGGAAAAGACATTTGAAGTGTACCAAAAAGCGGTCTTAGAAGGATATGAAAAATATCTAATAGGCAATCCGATTAAACCTGTATTCAGGAAATACAATTGATTCTCAAAGATATGGTAATTGTCATTACCGGCGGAGCTGGGTTGCTGGGCAAAGAGTTTGCAAAAACCGTAGTGGAACATATGGGTATAGCCGTTATTGCAGATATAAACAAAGATATTGGCAATAGAGTCAAAGAGGAACTATCAAAAGAGTTAGACTCTGAAAATATAGATTTTGTCGAGCTAGATATCACATCAAAAGCATCACTTGAACAGTGCATAACCTATCTAAACAACAAATATGGAAAAATAGATGCGTTAGTAAACAACGCTTACCCAAGGAATAAGGACTATGGCAAACATTTTTTTAATGTTGAGTATGCCAGTTTTTGTGAAAACACCAACTTAAATTTAGGTGGATATTTTCTAACCTCTCAACAGTTTGCACTATATTTTCAAAAACAAGGTCATGGCAACATTGTCAACATATCTTCTATTTACGGGGTTATAGCTCCAAGATTTGAAATATATCAAGACACACCTATGACGGTGCCCGTTGAATATGCCGTCATCAAATCAGGATTACTGCATCTCACCAAATATATGGCAAAATATTTTAAAGGAGCAAATATTCGCGTCAATGCTATTAGTCCAGGAGGAATCTTTGACAACCAAGCAGACCCTTTTTTAGAGAAATATCAAGAAAAATGCCTAACAAAAGGTATGCTTGATAAAAGCGACTTAAGAGGCACACTTTTGTATCTTTTAAGCGATATGAGTAGATATGTAAATGGTCAAAATATTATAGTTGATGATGGATTTAGCCTATAGAGCTTTATTAAATGCGACACACATGGCATGCAAACATCGGAATGATTTTTGCTAATAAGCATAAAAGCAAGGTCGACAATGAACAATGAAACCATAGTGGAAATTACTGCAAGAAAAACATTTTTACAAAACATTACTTATTTTGAAAAATATCATCCAGATATATATGATAAGTTAATTGCTTTAGATTCAGCGGTTGAACAAAATTTATACAAAAATAGATACGAATTGACTTATCTAAACAATGCTTTTGACATTATTGAACTTGCATCAAACAGACATTTTTATAACCACAGTGGCGTAAGTAGCGATGAATACGCCGCCATAGCGACAACACAAATTGATTTCTCTAGAACATCCGGCTTATTTGAAACATTCAAAAGAGTTGCTATATCTGATGACGAGCTTATAAAATATCAAAAACTTACTATTTTTGAAAACAATCTAAGCGGTCATGCAGATATTTTAAACTATATTCAAAAAGAAACAAGCAACACTATGAAAAATATAGAGAAATTTATATTTTTTGGAGTTGGTATCGGTACGCATATTACGGCAATAAATAAGAAAATATCAGCAAAATCATATTTAATAGTAGAAGATGATTTAGAGCTTTTTAGACTATCTTTGTTTGCCGTATCATATTATGAGCTTGCAAATAATTCACAATTATTTTTTTCTGTATTTGAAAACAAACAAGAATTTGCTTGCAAGGCAACACATTTTTTCAATCACGATTTTTATCTAAACCACTATATTAAATATTTTCATATGTTAAATCATAATGAAGAGAAGTTTATTGAGTTTCATCTTTGTATCGCCTCCCAATCACACCATCTTTTTTTCTACAACTCCATTTTGGAGCAATATCTTCGCCCTTTGGAATATATTCAAAATAGATATAACTTTTTAAATATTTTAAAAAACTACAGATCACTTATGCAAAAACCTGTCATTTTGTTGGCAGCTGGACCATCTCTGCAAAAAAATATTAAATGGCTTAAACATAATCAACAAAAATTTATCATCGTTGGCGTTTCTGCAATTTTAAATATTCTAGAAAAAGAGAAGATTGTACCAACAATCATCATTAATTTAGATGGGTTTAAAGAGAGCATTGTGCATTTTACAGATATAAAAAATATGGATTTTTTTAAAAAAAGTATTTTTTTACTCTCTTCACGAACAAGACAAGAAGTAGTCTGTCGTTTGCGAAAAGAAAATGTTTTCTTTTTTGAAAGTTCGACAAGTTATAAAAAAGATTTTGGTAATTTAACAGCTTACTGCGTTGGCTCTACGGCATACCTTTTACTTCTTGCGCTTGGCGTCTCAGAACTCTACTTACTTGGACTTGATTTAGCACTTGATAAAAAAACCGGGCAAACTCACTCTGGTAGCCATCCGCAGACACGGGAATTAGATGTATCCTCCATCTCCGAAGAAAAAGATACGATGATTTTTAATGACAACATCGTTGAAGTTGATGGAAATTTCGAACAAAAAGTATATACAACATCTGGGTTTGCAATCTCCATCGACTCAATCAACGCAACATCTTTGGGATTTAAAAAGAATACACAACTCGTTTACAATCTTAGCGATGGAGCAAGATTCGCAAATACAATTCCGCTGCAACCATCAAATTTAATCTTAGATAACTCAGAAGAGATAGATAGAGAAATCCTATATCACGATATTTTAAATGAATTTAAAACAAATAGCTCCGATGAGCCATCTGATGACGAATATGAGCTAACGCAAAATATGCTAACCAATGCACTTGAAATTAAAAATAAAATTTATGATTGGCAAAATTTGTCATTTTGTGGAAGCGATGAGTTTCTAGCCTCATTTGCATCTCTGATGAAAGAGCTTTATTCGGTAAAAACCCCCGCTGGCTATGATTTGGCATTTATCAACCAAGAGTATCTTAGGCTTGTAGCGCAATACATTTTTGATTACTTCAATAATTCACAAATGACAAACGAGAAACATCAAGTGCAAACTTTACATAAAATGCTCTCGCTTCATCTGCTAAACATTACAACTCTATACATTCGTGGACTTCAAAAACTAAAACGCAAGGAAATGTAATCATGCAGGAGATAGAAATAAAAGCATTGATGATGTATGAAAAAAATCTAAAATATTTCTCTACCAACCATTTAGACATATTCAAAAATCTGCAAATTTTTGACACATCAGAGTTGTCGTTAACACCAAAATATGAATTAGAATACAAAGACGGTTATTTTGATGTCATTGAGCTTGCTACCGGAAACCTTCTCTATGCTTGCGACTCAAATGAATATGCAAAACAAGCAGCTAAAACCGTAAACTTCAATAAAACTTCTTCACTTTTTGAGGGCGTGCTCGATTATATTGTCTCGCAAAAACAAATTGACATTGTAAAAACAAAAAAACTCGTAGATTCCGACATAAGAGATGTTTTACCAATCATGCATATTGCCATGAAAGTGGCACCAAAAACAACCACGATGAAAATAATTGACAAATTTATATTTATTGGAGTTGGCATCGGTACGCACATAGTAAGCATAAATGAGAAAATAAACTCATATAACTATCTGATTATAGAAGATGATATTGAGCTTTTTAGGCTTTCGTTATTTACAACTCCGTACTACAGCCTAGCCGAAACAGCACAACTTACTTTTTCCATAGCACAAAATCAACATCAATTTGCAGAGACAGTAACCCTGTTTTTGGAATACTCCTATTTTAACAATAGATATTTAAAATATTTTCATTTTCCTGCTCACGACAACACAAAGATAAAACTTATTCAAGCTCAGCTTGCACGACAATCGCAGCATGTTTTTCCTTATGACATCTCACTAAGCAAATATCTTCTACCACTTAAAAGAATTGCCGGCGGATACAAAACAATCAATATTGCAACTAAATTTGCAAAATCACTTTTTTTACATACCCCTGCTCTTGTCTTAGCTGCTGGACCTTCTTTAAAAAATAATATGGACTGGCTAAAAGAACACCAAGATAACTTTGTAATCATAGCCGCCAGTGCTATTTTAAATACTCTGTACCTCCACGGCATTAAGCCGGACATAGTCACTCAAATCGATGGATACACACAAGCAGGCAGAAGCTGCATGACCCATCTTGATGGCGTTGATACACAAACATTTCTCAAAGATGTTATTTTTATATTTGGAAGCCATGTCCCTGATTTGTTTATAAATATATTAAACAAAGAAAATATATATTTTCTAGATGATGGCGAGAATTATGATGGATTTGACTCAATATCTGCTTCATGTGTAGGCTCTATGACGGCTATTTTGGCAGTAAAGCTTGGGTTTGAAAAAATATTTTTACTTGGATTGGACCTTGCTTTTGACCAAAAGACAGGCGCCACACACTCTACTGATCACTTTCAAAATAATATTTATGACTTAAGCAAAGCAGACGAGATAAGCAACATTATTTCACTTCGAGACAACATGGTTCAAACTGAAGGAAATTTCAGCAAAACCGTTTATACAACGGCTGACTTTTTAGTTTCCATACGCGTATTGTTCAATACTTTTTCAAGTATAAAAGATGAAACACAAGTTATATACAATCTAAATCAAGGGGCTTTTTTCGCCAACACGCAACCTATGCATCCAAAAGATATACAGATAGAATATAAAAAAATAGACAAATCTGCACTTTACAATAAAATATCTACTGTATTTCAAACCAACTCCGCTTCAGGAATGGATCAAAACAGCCTAACCAAAACAAAACAGAGACTGCAAAATGGATATGATATTCTCGCGTTGGTCGAAGAATACGAAAAAAAAAGTTTTCTTAACGAAGACAAATACATGTACGACCTCTTTGGTCTTCTTTCGGATATTTTAAAATCAAACGCAAGAGAAGATAGTCAAATCATATTCACTCTGACTCTTTATCTTAGATATGTAATTCCGTATATTACTGATATTGAAAACACAAAAGAGATAACAAAAGTTATGCAACATTTTAAGAAGCTTGACAAATCACTCATTGAGGGTATTTTGAATATAGTAAACAGATACATAGATGCCATAGAAGAATTTTTGGGGGAGATGGAAAAACAACAAGTCTGATAACTGACCAATATTTTTCTAAAGACCCTTAGCAACAGCTTTTGGCTGATACTAAGGACTTTATAGCTTTAATGATTGTTGCTACTGCAACAATCTCAATACGTTTTCTAAAGAAATGTCCTCGCAGCTGCTTTATTTAGACTACTGAAGTAGTCTAAGAACATTTTGCTGGACAGAGTTGGCTTGACTCATAGCGTATGAGCCAGACTGAGCA
>JAURYA010000006.1 GCA_030654155.1 Sulfurimonas sp.
TTGCAGAGTTTGTTCTTCGTTCTTTGCCACTTCCGCTCTCACGCGCTCTTCTAAATTTTTATTTATATCTTCTAACTCTTTTGTTTTTTCTTTTATCTCATTTTCTGCCGGTAAAAATATAAAAACAGCTTCAGCGACCAAAATAATTAGTAAAAATACCAAGAGAACTGTTTTGATAAATACTATATCTTCAATAGATTTTTCGCTCTCTTTTTGAGTTTTTAAAACATAATCATCAATATTTTTTACTAATTCTTCATACTTTCTATCAAGAAAAAAGTCAATTACTCCAATATTTTCATTGTGTTCATAATCAAGACCATTTTCAAAAATAATAAAAAAAGATTCTATATTTTTCAGATACTCTTTTTTATTTTCTTCTTCAAAAACATGTCCTCTGCTTTTTAAAGTAAGGTCAATATTTTTAAAATTTGTTATTGTCTCTCTTAGCAATTGAGCGTGATAGTTGTTTTTATGATGATATATATTGTTTATATAATAAATCATCTTTGCTACCATCATTCGCTCTTTCCCAAGCAAGTTTATATCTTCGGCGTAACGATTATGATTTTCTGTTAGGGTGATAGTGGTAAAATGAGACACCACTCCAAATATTGCGATTATTATTAAAGAAACGAGGTACTTTATTCTAAAGCTGATTCTGTTCATTATAACTCCTAGATAGAGTAATTATTTGTTGGCTGCGAATTTACATCTATGGATTTAAATTCACGGATAAGCTCGATTTGACGGTTGGAGAGGTATGCTTTAATATCGTTTAGATTATTTTGGCTAAGCTCATAAAGAACCACAATATTATAATCACGCTTGTTCTCTTCTATTCTGTAAACGCTTCCTAAGGTGCTTAGCGTTATTAATCTGCCTTTTAATTTTAGACTTATTACCACTTTGATTTTTATGCCAATCTCTATTCCGGCAGGAAGTGCATTCGTTTTTAATTTTGCAGAGACTTCAGATATGTCCACAACAGTTGATTCACCCGGAAATTTGATATTTTTAAAGTAGAGCGCGCATCCGTGATCTGCATCAGGTTCTAAGCGGGTATATTTTCTATCAGCTGCACTTCTAGATAAAAAAGAGACATCATCTATGACTATTATCTGATTATCGGAGTCAATACTCTTTACGGATTTGCAAAGAACATCTTTTGGAAATATTTCTGAGGTTATCGTCATAAACCTTGTAATTTGGACAATTTTTAGTTGCGTATTGACTGTTTTGAGAGTAAATTTTCCCTCATTTATCTCTGTTATAA
The DNA here is from genome assembly GCA_030654155.1 of Sulfurimonas sp. Lineage (GTDB taxonomy): Bacteria > Campylobacterota > Campylobacteria > Campylobacterales > Sulfurimonadaceae > Sulfurimonas. Next base: position 1,277 of record JAURYA010000006.1, read on the forward strand.
CAGCAGGATTGACGATTGTAAGTCCTTTATAGAAGTTATGTATTTTAACCTCTGAAGAGTTGTCTTTGACAACTTGCAGAAGAGTTAAAATAGCCATCTTGTCCTTCGCGCTCTCATCATCTCTTGCAGCATTGGAATCAAAAAGAGACATTAGGTTTAACTCTGTTACGTCATCAAAAGAGAGAATATAGTGCCCCTCTTTTTCAGGTATATTTCTTAGTTTTAAAATAAGATGTCTCTTTTCACCTTTACTATTTTGCATCTTCGTGTGGTAGAGCTTGCCTTGATTTTGAATTGCCGTATTTATCCATGTTGATGAAGGCGTAGTATGTAAAAACTCTTTATGCTCAAGTAGAAGTTTGTTGATGTCACTATATTTTTCGTAAAATTCATCTATATTTTCAACTCCAAAAAACTCGTTAAAACGTTGATTTACAAGAACAAATTTATTTTTACGCATCATAATTACAATATTGTTTTGATAGTTGAAAATATTTTGCAGTTGAGTTAGGAAAATGCGGCTGTTATCCTCTTTATGTATAGATAATACCGCATCGTGAAGAGTACTTATAAGCTCAGGTGCTTTAGCCGGTTTGTTCAAATATGAAAATACACCTAAATTAATAGCGGTATGCAGATGTGATTTTTCATCATAAGCCGAGAGAATTATAATTTTACAATCAGGCTCCGCCTCTTTAATCTTTTTTACCATCTCGAAACCGTTCATACCGGGCATATTTATGTCGGTAATAACAATCTTGGGTCTGTTTTTTAAAAACTGGTTATAACCTTCTTCTCCATCATTCGCGATATATACACTCTTAAAGACTCGCAAGAGAAGAGTTTCTACATTTTTAGATAAACCTAAGTTATCCTCAACGTATAAAACTCCGATATTGTTCGATAATGTTTTTATCGTTTCTATCATATCTTTCATATTGATACTCCTTATTTTATAGAAAAAAGAATCCCCAGAAGATAAAATTACCTATTTTGGTTCATTATTGAGACGATAAGCGGAATTATATTTTGGCTTTTTGTCTTGTCTATAAACCCGTCTGCGCCTAAAACTTCAGCCTCTCTTTTGTTATTTTGTCCAGTCATAGAGCTGTTTACGATAATAGGAATTTGTTTAGTAATCGGATTGTTTTTTAGTAGTTTTACTACGGTAAATCCAGACATTTCAGGCATCTCTATGTCCGTGATAATTGCCGGGATTTTTGATACGTTTTCACCGAGCGAGTTTATGTAGTCAACTAGCAGTTTTCCGTTGTCAAAAAGCTTCATTGAAAGATTTGCGTTTTCAAAAATCTGCTTTAGATGTTTTTGCGCTGTTTTAGAGTCTTCAGCAATTAAAACAGTTCCGTTTTTCAGTTTGCTTGGAATTTCTAAATCTTTTAAGTTTATAGGCGACTCAAGCACGTCAACCATAGCATGAGGTATAACATCGGCCAAAAGTTTTTCATAATCTAAAACTAGACATAGGCTTCCGTCTTCTAATCTTGTGTCGTTTATAACGACATTGTCCTCACCGATTCTATAACTATCCGGCGCATGCATCTCGTTCCAGTTCTTTTTAATAACTCTAAATGCAGACATTATTCTAAGCCCGATAATAACTCCGTTAAAATCGCAAACAAGAATATTTGACTTTTTAACTTCATCTTTAGTCAGAGTTATTCCTAGCCATAAAGGCAGATTTAGTATCGGGATTTGCAATCCGCGAAGAACAATGGTGCCTTCAAGCATCGGATGGGAAGAGGGTATTTGAGTAATAAAATGATTTTTGGACTCCACTACCTCTCGTGTTTTAAACACGTTGATAGCATAATAGGCTGAGTCAGATTTATCACTTACTCTAAATACTAAAAGTTGTAACTCATTGTTTTTTGCAAGATTTGTAGCAGCATCAACTTTATCAAGAACAGACATATGTACCCCTTAACTTATACTTAGCAGATAGTAGCAAAAATATGATGAAATATGCTTGAATGTTAATAATGAAATGGTAAAATATCCGCAATTATTTAAGGGAAACCTTACAAAAGGCGCTGTTTATGAAAGTTTTTTTGATTATCTCGTTTCTGTTTATTGCTTTGCATGCCAAGGTATATTATGCCAAAGTTGAACCGTACGAATTAAGAGATATATCTTCAAATATTTCAGGTTTAGTTATTTTTACCGATGAAAATTCAGTAGGCAAAAAACTGACAGACGAGCCTTATATTCAAATCGATTCTGAGCTTGATCAAAAAGATTTGAAACTAGTAAAAGAAAAACTAATGTATATAAAAAGTATAGTTGAGATAAATGAGGCTATATTAGTAAATTTAGAAGAGTCTCTTGCTAAAAAAAGAGAAAATTATAAAAAGATAGAACCGTTAAAGTTCAAATCATCAGTAGAAAAAGATAGAGAGTTTTATGACTTGATAACAAGTGAGAATCTCTATTTAAATACAAGAAAAGAGATTCAAAATTTAAAAGTTCAAATTTCAGACTTAAAATTAAGAGAATCCCAACTTCAAAGAAGCATAGAAGATAAAAAACTAACTGCGAAAGGTTTTACTCTTTATGAACTGCTGGTAAAGTCTGGTCAGGTCGTTGGGGTGGCAACACCTTTGGCAAAGGTAGCAGATGTTTCAAAGGCAATACTGACTATATACCTTGATGAGCCGGATGTGCTTAATTCACAAAAACAGGTTGTTTATATAGACGGCGAAAAAACATCATATAAAATCTCAAGAAGCTTGTACATAGCGGATGGCAAAAACATCTCAAAATATATGGCTCAAATTGTTATAAAGTCGCCCAAACTGTTCTCTAAATTGGTCAAGGTAGAGCTTAAAGATGAGTAACATAACTGCTTGTCCGCTGGACTGCTACGACGCATGTGAGATAGTATATGAAGACGGCAAGCTAAAACTAAAAGGCTTAAAAAGCGGGCATACGCAAGGTTTTTTATGTCCGCATATGAATCATTATGAAAAGTATGCAACTATCCAAAAACCAAGATATAAGGGCAAAGAGATAACTCTTGATGAGGCTCTTTTAAAATTAAAAGAGATGATTGGTTCTTGTGAGAAAAGCGAAGTGCTGCACTATCGCGGAAGCGGAAACTTTGCTTTGATGCAAGAGGTAACTGACCACTTCTTTGCTTCCTACGGCGCTGTTCTAACCGAAGGAACGCTGTGTGACGGGGCTGGCGAAGCTGGGATTGTCGAGGGCAGAGGCAGTAATAAAAACATGCCTATACATGAGGTGGCAAAATCTGATGTAGTCATCTTTTGGGGCAGAAATCCTCATACAACCTCCAGCCATCTTCTGCCGCTTATAAAAGATAAAACCATTATCGTTATAGACCCTATAAAGACAAAAATGGCAAAGGCGGCTGATTTGCATATCCAGCTAAAGCCGCATACGGATCTGTTTTTAGCAATGCTGCTTAGCCGCTTTTTGCATATAGAAAACGGATGTGATGAAGAGTTTTTAGAAGAGTTTGCAACTGGGTATGAAGATTATTATGAGTTGACGCAAAATTTAAGAATAAAAGCCGTTTTAGAACAGATTGATGTATCGCTTGGTCAGCTTGGAGATTTGTTAGGGCTTGTAAAAGATAAAAAAGTTGCCATAGTTTGTGGTGTCGGCATACAAAAGTACAGCGACGGCGTTGACGTTATGAGAGCTATCGACGCATTTGCGGCTATGCTTGGGCTATTTACAAAAGAGGGATGCGGTGTTAGTTATTTGGGCTCTTCAAGAGATGGCATATCGTCGCCGTTTAACAAAAAAAGTAAAAAAGTATCAAAGGTAAACACCGAATTTAGCAATTTTAAAACAGTTTTCATTCAAGGTGCGAATCCTCTGGCACAAATGCCAAACTCTACTAGAGTAAGAGAGTCCATAAGCAAGGTTGACAACGTTGTCTATTTCGGGCTGTACGAGAATGAGACGAGCGAGATTGCGGATTTGATAATACCGGCAAAGAGTTTTTTATATAAAGACGACGTCAGAACCTCATACTCTCACAATGTGATGTCGTTTATGCCTAAAGTCGCCCATAGTGAGGTCGGAATCAGCGAGTATGATTTGTGTGCATATCTCTGCAAAGAGTATGATATTAAGGTTGAGAGCGAAGAGTTTTATATCAGACACTTTAAAAATTTTGCCGTGCAGAAGATTGACGGCTCTTGGTATGTTGAAAACAGAGAAGAAGTACCCTACAAAGATGGTTTTGACACAAAGAGCAAAGAGTTTATTTTTTTAGACGAGCTGGACTCTAAGGTTGAAGAGAGCCAAGGTCTTCATCTAATTACATGTAAAAGCCCGACAAGCCTAAACTCGCAATTTAATCGCCAAGAGAGTGTCTTTTTGCACAGCTCTTTAGGCTTTGATGAAGGTGAAGTTGTTAGAGTTAGTTCGGTTGAGGGAAGTGTTGAGTTGAGAGTTAAGCATAATGATGATTTGCGTCATGATTGTGTTTTGATTTACAGCGGCACAAAAGGTGTAAACAATTTAACCACTCACAAGCACGCATTAAGCACAAAAAGTGCAATATTCCAAGAAAATAAGGTAGAGATTAGCAGATGAATAATATAGTAGATTTAGATAAAAAATATGTTTTACCGACTTATGCAAGAGCGGATGTTGAGTTTGTAAGCGGCGACAATGCGCGTTTAATTGATGCAGAGGGCAAAAAATATGTGGATTTCGCTTCAGGAATTGCCGTTTGCAGCGTGGGACATGCGAACAAAAGAGTAAATGACGCAATCTGCAACCAGCTCTCAAATATAACTCACACTTCAAATCTCTACTACATAGCACCGCAGGCTCGTGCTGCACAAAAAATTGTTGAAGCTAGCGGATACGATATGAAGTGTTTTTTCGGAAACAGCGGAGCAGAGGCAAATGAGGGTGCTATAAAGATAGCAAGAAAGTTTGGCGAAAAAGATGGAGAGATAAAAAGATATAAAGTTATAACACTTCAGCACTCTTTCCACGGAAGAACTATCACGACGGTTAAAGCAACGGGGCAGGAGAAGATGCATAACTATTTCGGTCCCTATCCTGACGGTTTCGTTTATGCCGACAATATTGAACATGTTGCAAGTCTTGTTGATGAGCACACATGCGCGGTTATGATAGAGCTTGTTCAGGGCGAGGGCGGAGTTCAGCCGCTTGACAAAAAAGCTGTTCAGGAACTGGCAAAATTTTTAAAATCAAAGAATGTTCTTCTTATGATTGATGAAGTTCAAACAGGAGTTTACAGAACAGGAAAGTTTTTAGCGGCAAACTATTATGAGATAGAGCCGGATGTTGTTACGCTTGCAAAAGGGCTAGGCGGAGGAGTTCCGATAGGTGTCGTTATGACAACTATAAAAGATATTTTCAACGCTGGTGACCATGGTTCGACGTTTGGCGGAAACTTTTTAAGCACAACTGCTGCATGCGAAGTAGTTGACATCTTAAATGAGATGTATGAGAGCGGTGAGTTGCAAAAAAGCATAGACTACTTTGATAGCGAGCTAGAAAATTTTTATAACGCTCATAAAGATGTTTTTACTTCAAAAGTTGGCATCGGAATGATGTGCGGACTCAGAGTAAAAGATGGCGACACGCTTACAAAAATCATTTATAAGGCGAGAGAAGAGGGCGTAATAGTTTTAAAAGCCGGACGAGACACTCTTAGACTTTTACCTGCGCTAACAATTACAAAAGAGGAAATAGATGAAGGTTTCATATCTCTTAATCGCGCTCTTAACTCTCTCTAACACGCTCCTTTTTTCTGCTGAAAAGCTAGACAGTTATATATCGGAAAATAAAAAAGAGCAGTTCAAGTATGATTATGAGAAAAATGAGGCAGAGAGTTCAAAGCTTCGAGATTCTTGGATTGCTCCTCTTAACTTAAATTATAGTTATACCAAAAGCAACCCGTATGAAAATAAGCAGACTCAGCAGAGTGCAGCGATTGTGATGGATCAGCCTATTTTTAAAAGCGGCGGAATCTACTATGGGATTAAGTTTGCAGAGGCTTCGAGGGTTTATTCAAACAATTTTACAGATGTTACAAAAAGAAAGTTGGTAAAGGATGCAATCTCGCTTTTAATTCAGATAAAGCAGATGGATTTAAAGATTAGAAAGCAAAAATTTGCAATTAAAAACTCTGAGATAAGTCTTGCACAGAAGAAAGAGGATTATCTAAACGGTCAGCTTGATTCCGGATTTTTAGATAATGCAATAATCGATAGAAACATTGTTATCCAAGCACTCTATGACATAGAGACAAACAAAGAGAGAGTTATCTCAAAGTTTAATGCCATTAGTGATATGAAATATGATGATGCTTTTGTGCCGGAGCTAAAACTAATAACTCAAGAGGAGTTTTTAGATAATAATATGGTTTTAAGTATGTCTAAAAGTGAGATAAACAAGAACAGATACAATAAAGATGTAACAGTGTCAAAATATCTTCCTCAAATTAATTTTGTAGCCGGCTACAACTGGAAAGAGAGCCAAAATCAGCAATTTGTACCAGGCTCCACAGCTATATCCAACGAAACAGATTACTATAATTATGGTGTTAGAGCATCGTTGCCTCTTGATATAAACAGTTTTAGGGATGTAGAATCTTCAAAAATAAACTATTTAAAATCTGTGCTTGTAATTGAAGACAAAAAACGAGAACAAAAAGCAATCTTTGAGCAAGTTATGCAAAATATAGAGAATTTTGAGAAGAAAAAACAGCTGAGTGTTGAAAATAGAGATATTTATGAGAAACTGCTCGAAGATACAAGAGAGCTCTTTAGTGCCGGATACAAAACTGAGTATGATGTAGAGCTTTTACAAAACTCTGTCGAGATTCAAAAGATTGACGTAGAGGTATTTGAGATGGATAGACAGCTTGAGCTGTTGACACTGTACGAGATGTATAAAAATGAAATTTAGCGACTACATGGGTGAGTGGCTTTATGGCAAAGATGGATACTACGCAACTTATAAAAATATAGGCAAAAGCGGCGATTTTTACACCTCTGTTAGCACCAGCAAGTTTTTTGGCGGAACTGTCGCAAAGCATATTATCTCTTTGGTTGATGAGGGATTTCTGGCTAAAAATGGCACCATATGCGAAATCGGTGCTCACCATGGCTATTTTTTAGCTGACGTAGTAGAGTTCATATACACTCTTAGACCTGAGCTTTTAGAGAGTTTTAACTTTGTCATCATAGAGAGATTTGATGCGCTTAGAGAGTTTCAAAACAGCTATTTTAAGGAGAGCTTTGGGGATGTTGTAAAGCTTACTCACTATAAATCTTTAAACGAGTTAAGATGTGAAAATGCTTTTTTTATAGCAAATGAGATATTTGACGCATTTCCATGTGAGCTCTACTACAAAGGCAAGAGTGCAAGAGTGGATGGTCATGAAGTCATTTTTGACGTGGATGACGCATGGGTAGAGCAAAAAGCAAAAAAGTACCATAAAGATAGAGGCGAAATTGCTCTTGGATACGAGGAGTTCGCAAAAGAGATGGCTTCAACATGTAAGAAGTTTGAGTTTATGAGTTTTGATTATGGAGAGATGCAAGCTCGTCCTGATTTTTCACTTAGAATTTATTCAAAACATGAAGTTATTCCGTTTTTCGATGAGAGCATAAAAAGAGAAGAGCTTTTTGCAAAATCTGATATTACATATGATGTTACGTTTGAACATGTAAAAGACGCTTTTATAGAGGCGGGAGTAGAGTTTACGGAGCTTAAAACTCAAATGGTAGCACTTGTAAACATGGGAATATTAGAGCTTTTGGAGATATTAAAAGAGAATGTAGATGAGAAGATATATAAACAAGAACTTGAAAAGGTAAAAATATTGATAATGCCCAACTTTTTGGGTGAACGTTTCAAAATGATAAGGTTCAGAAAGAGTTAAATCTCGACATGCAGTTTTACATGTCGAGATTTTTTATAGATTGCTAATTATTTTCATTAGCTCTTCAGGTCTGTTTGAGCTTGTTATCGCGACCTCTTTTGTAATTACTTTTTTGCGCAGCAGAGCTAAAAGCTGATCTGTTTGCGTAGTCATATTTGTCTCATTTTGATTTAACTGCATTTGAGAGTAGATTTGATGAACCTTGTCTTCTCTGATTAAGTTCTGAATAGCAGGATTTGCTATCAAAACCTCTTGTGTTGCAACTATACCGCCGCCTATTCTTGGCATAAGAGATTGTGAAATAACAGAGATAAGCGAAGAAGCAAGCTGTGCTCTGGCTTGTGCTTGTTCACCGGAATCAAAAACGTCAATAATACGGTTTATCGTTGCAGGTGCAGAGTTGGTGTGAAGTGTAGCAAAAACAATATGACCTGTTTCGGCAGCCGTCAGAGCTGCTTCTATCGTCTCTTTATCCCTCATCTCACCAATTAGTATAACATCCGGATCTTGTCTTAGGGCATATTTAAGCGCTGTTGCAAATGAGCTGGTGTCGGAGCCAACCTCTCTTTGAGAAAAAAGAGATTTTATGTTTGTATGAACAAACTCAACAGGGTCTTCAATTGTAATAATATGCTTATTTACTGTTAAGTTAATCTCATGGAGCATTGAAGCCAGAGTTGTTGATTTACCGCTTCCGGTCGGACCTGTTACGAGAATTAGCCCTTTTTCTCTTTTTACCAGTTCTTTGAAAATTGGATTGTTGTTAAATTTTTCTAACGGCGGTATATCAATAGGAATCATACGAAATGCGCAGGCCATGCCACCGATGGTGCGGTAGTAGTTGGCACGAAAACGACCTACATTCTCTAGCTCGAATGAAAAGTCAAGTTCATTTTTATCTTCAAAAATTTTCTTTTGCTTATCTTCAATAAGAGCATAAGCCATCTCCTCAATCTCTTTAGCGCTTAGAATCGGAAGATTGAGCGGTTTGAGCGATTTGTCAATACGGATTTGCGGCTCACTGCCGGGAACAAGGTGCAAATCTGAAGAATCGAAGTGCAAAACACTTTTGAGTAATTTTTTAATTTCGATTGGTTTATTTGCTTCTTGACTCATATTAGTACCTCTTTAATTAGATTCATTGCTTCAATTATAACACTGTTTTTAAATTATGCAACAGCTACTCTATGATTTTTGGAACTATAAAGAAGTGGTCACCGCTTAGGGGAGCATTTTTTAAAATACTCTCATTTATTTCTGGATTACAAAACGCAATATCTTCTCTTAATAATGTTGCATTATTGCTCATTGCAAACTTCTCATCCACGTTATCTGTATTTAATTCACTTAAATTATCAACAAAGCTAACTATTTCAGATAGCTGTGCAATAATCTCCTCTCTTTTGTCGTCTGAGACTTTTAAAAATGATAGTTTTTCTAGTTTAGTTAAGAGAGCGTCATCTACTTGCATATAATCATCCTATATAATATTTTATAAGATTGTAACAAAAAAAATCTATCTATTTGATGAAACTTTAACAAAATATGCGATATTATTTTAAACTTTTTAAATAGCTATATATAAAACAAGGAATAATTTTGAGTTTAAAAGAAAATATCGACATGATTAAAGAGGAGCTAAACTCCGAAGAGAAGTTTTTTGAAAAAGCCGTGATAACTGAGAAATTTATTAAAAAATACAAAAAAATAATGATAATTTCAGTAGCAGCAGTAGTTGTGGTTGTGGGCGCAAATATAGCATATAATATTAATGAAAGCAGCAAAATCTCAGCTGCTAATACTGCCTTTGCTAAACTTCAAGCAGATGCGAGCGATGCCAGCGCTCTTGATGAGCTAAAAGCATTAAGCCCAAATCTATATGATGTTTGGATCTTCTCACAGGCAGTCGCAAACAGAGATTTAGAAGCACTCAAGAGTTTAAAAAATTCAAAAGCATTAATCGTTACTGATTTGGTAGAGTATGAGATGGCTAGAGATGCGGCTTCATTGGAAAATTATGCTTCAAAACAAGATGTTATTTTTAGAGATTTGGCATTAGTTCAAGGTGCAGTAATGCTTTTGCATGAAAACAAAATAGATGAAGCAAAAAATAAACTTTCAAAAGTATCAAAAGATTCTTCACTTGATAAGTTAGTTGCGGCTCTTATGCATTATGGAATAAAGTAATACTTTGAAATTTTCATTAATTATTTTAATATCATTAACGGCGCTTACTTTTAGCGCATGTAGTTCAAAAGAGGTTTATAAGCCGACCGTTGTTGCTGATGATTGGAAGCACTCTGGAAGCAGTGATGTTACCATCAATGGTATTTCACATGATGCTGCTTTGGTAGATGATAGAAAAGTGTTGGCAGAGGGAAGAATTATTGATGTAACGGTTCCGCAAAATGATAAGCTTTTGGGATACAGCAACGGATGGGTTATAAGCTCTAATATTGATGGAAATTTAACACTTCAAAATAGTAGTGACAACAAAAAAATAGAGAAATTCAATTTAAAAAAGAGTATTGCAACTGCAAGTGTTGAAGATGATACTCTGGCTGTTTTATTTGCCGACAACGAGATGGCGCTCTATTCACTCTCAACTAAATCTCTGCTTTTAAAAGAGCAGGGTGATGCACCGATAGTTGTTAATTCAAAAATAGTAAAACCATTCTTTAGAGATGATTTGGTTATTTTTCCTACACTGGATGGAAAAATTGTTATTATTAATGCAAAAATAAAAAAGAAATTAAGAACTATAATTGTCAGTAGTGAAGAGCATTTTAACAATATAATATATTTTAATCTTGTGGATAATAAGATTATTGCCGCAACAGGGCACAAAATACTCTCTCTTGCTAAAGAAGAGGTTAGATTGGCGTATGATATCAGAAGCGCCGTATCCGATGATAAAAATATATTTCTTGCTACTAAGCAGGGTGAAATCATCTCTTTGACATCGGACCTTGGGCAAAATGCAAAACTAAAATTTCCTTTTGCTCATTTTTTAGGAGTTATACTAAGCGGCGAGAAGCTGTATGCCTTGGAAAAAGAGGGATATATTATAGAAATTTCAAAAGATTTATTGACACATACGGTTCATCATGTAGATATGGATGATGGATATGTATATATAGATGGCAAGATATTTTTTGTTCATGATGAGTATATCTCGGTAGAGTAGCTATGTCTAACGAGCTAGAGGCTTTTATAGAGTACATAAGCGTCATAAGAGCTCTTAGTAAAAAAAGCGTTCAAGCTTACAAAAGTGACTTGGAAGCGCTTGAAAAAACTCTTAATAAACCTCTTATAAAACTTGATTCTGCCTCTTTGTTTGGTGCTTTGGGTGTATATAAAAACAAAAGAACACTAAACAGAAAACTCTCCTCCGTGAACGCTTTTTTTGATTTTTGCTATAAAAATCAATTTTCAGATGAAAAAACTAAACTAAAATTCTCAAAAATCCCCAAACTGCTTCCAAAATTTCTCTCATATCAAGAGATACAAAATTCATTAAATCAAATCGATAGAAGTTCTTTTCTAGGTCTTCGTGATTATGCACTTATACTTTTTCTCTATGCGACAGGAACAAGAATAAGCGAATGTTTGGCTCTAAGAAGAGAAGATATTGAAGGCGAGTGGCTTCATGTAAGACATGCAAAAGGCGAAAAAGAGCGTATGGTTCCCATAGCAAATGTTGCAAAAAAAGCAATAGATAGTTACCTTGATGAGATGACAAAAGAAAAAAATTTTGTCTGGTGCAACTACAAAGGCGACAGCTTGAGCAGAATATCAGCATATAAAATTACATATAAATATTTGGGGGTTTCTCCGCATGTTCTTCGCCACTCATACGCTACGTCTCTGATAGCCGGCGGAGCAGATTTGCGGGTTGTGCAGGAGCTTTTGGGACATGCTTCGCTTCTTACTACGCAGATATATACGCACATACAAAAACAGGATTTAAAAGAGACTGTTGAAGTGTGTCATCCTATGGCAAAAGAGCATATATGAACCGAGTAAATAACACTGTTTTTTCCAGACCATTTTTAGAGTCTCTCTTCTTCGTCCAAAATAAGTGGCATCAGTATGGAGTTTTGGTTCATACTCTTCGCGTTACATATTATGCTCTAAGAGCCGGAGAGTTTAAATTTTTTGCAGCGGCTATTTTGCACGATATCGGAAAACCCTTTAGTGCGTATAAAAAAGATGAAGAGGATATAGAGTATGGCGAATACAGTTTTACCGACCATGAAGAGAGAAGCTACGAGATAATAAAAAATTGGCCTTTTATAAGCGACTATACAAAAGAGATAGTTCGCTATCACTACATTATACGTGATTTGGCAAAGAGCAAAAAAGAGGATTTATCCAGATATGAGAGCAAGAAAAAGATTTGGGAGACAATAAGCCCAGAGATAAAAGATGATCTGGCAAAATTTTTGTTGTATGATGATATTGGCAAGGGTAAGCAAAGAAGGCAGTTCTAACGCTTATGTAACACTTTATTGTGTAAAATGATAACAATATTTTTATTTATAAGGTTTTATCAAAATGATGAAAAAGAGTGTTCCATTTCTTGTGATATTTGTCTTTGTGCTTATAATTATAATGCTTTTTTTCTCATTGGCTTCAACAAAAAAAATGATTGTGGTCAAAGACGGAAATATAAATCAGCTTCCAACGGAGATGGAGTCCGGTCTCTATCAAGATAGTGATTGCGGAATGGTTATTGATGATTTAAGAGATGCTTCACAAGTCATTATAAAGAGCGGAAAAAGTTGGTTTTTTCACGACCATGGCGGAATGATAAAGTGGCTTGAAGACAAAGAATTCATGGATAGTGCTAAAATCTGGGTTATGAGTAGGGATACAAAGAGATGGATAGATGCAAAAGAGGCTTTTTACTCGCTAAAAGATAAAACAGCTATGGGTTACGGCTTTGGCGCATATGAGAAAAATGGCGATGGATATGTGGATTTTGAAACAATGAGACTAAGAATATTAAGAGGGGAAACCCTTCGTAATCCTCTGATACGAAAACAACTTTTAGGAAATTAGTAACAGATATGGAAACAGTAAATATTATAACCATTATTACAATTGCTTTTCTCGGCTCCTTTGGTCACTGCATAGGGATGTGCGGAGGTATAGTTTTGGCATACTCTACAATCAAGATTGAGCCTAAGAGCTCTAAGGTTTCACAAGGTGCGGCACATCTTCTTTACTCGTTTGGCAGAGTATTTACCTACTCGCTCCTCGGTGCAATATTTGGGGCACTGGGCGGCGTGGTAGTATTTAGCAACACGGCCAATGGAGTGTTATTGATAGTGGCTGGAATTGCAATGGTTTTAGCAGGTTTATCGCTTATGGGCAAAATAAAATTTTTAACCCTAATAGAGCACTCGTTTTCATCTTCGCCTGCGTATAAAAATCTATTTAAAAGAGTGCTAAACTCAAAATCAAATTTCAGTTTTTTTGCTCTTGGTATGCTAAACGGTCTTTTACCGTGCGGATTTGTCTACTTTTTTGCCATAACTGCGGCAAGCACTGCAAGCCCATTGTACGGTGCTTTGGTTATGGCTATATTTGGGCTTAGTACTATTCCTGCGATGTTTGGGCTTGGCTTTTTGGCATCACTCTCAAGTGCGACAAGTTTTAGAAATATGATGATGAGCCTTTCATCTTTTGCCGTCGTTCTTTACGGCTCATATACTATTTATAACGGTTACGACTACATAATTAGAGCTGAAAAAACATTAACGGAGTGCCACACCAAATAAATTTTATCTTTAACCTGCTATAATAAGCCTAAAAAAAGGGTATCAACTTTGAAAAGTTCAATTATTGATAACGTTAAGTCACTTCCTCCTTTATCAGCAACAATTGTAAAGATAAATCAACTCTATTCTGACGAAAATTCTACAGTAAAAGAGATGGCAAATGCGATAGAGAATGATCCTATGATTGTTGCAAATATTTTAAAAATTGCCAACTCTCCTCTTTATGGATTTGGTCGAGAGATTAGAAATGCTGCTCAAGCAGTAGGTCTTTTTGGAATGAACATGACGCGCTCAATAGCAATAGGAAATTCCGTTAGAAAACTTTTAAATGTTGATATGCAGCCTTATGGTGTAACTTCAGACGAATTTGCCCATATTTCATCACTTCAAGCGACATTTGTCCTTAACTGGTACAAAAAAATTGATAGACATAAAGCAGAAAAATTATATTTGGCGGCATTTTTACAAGAAACAGGAAAAATACTTATAGCCAGCGAAGTTATTCAAAACGATGAAGCGATAAGTTTTGCAAGTGAAGTAGAAAATTCAAATAATCTTGCTATGGTTGAAAAGGCCTACTCAAACGCAACATGCGGAGAGGTTACGGCTTTGGTTTTTAAACACTGGGGATTTGAGAGCGACTTTATAGAGATGATAAAATATTCCGACAACCCATCTTTGGCTCCGCATGAGGTTAAAGAGTATTCGACTGCTTTAAATATCGTAAAAACAATAATACCGATAAATAAACCTTTCTCAGAGATGTCCATAAACTTTGGATTAAAAACGGCAAAAGATGCCGGCTATAACGTTGAGTTTTTACAAACTACTATTAACGATATGCTGGAATTAATGTAAGAATGAGTAAAACAGTTACGGTAATCGATACTTTTGGTTTTTTCTTTCGCAGTTTTTATGCCCTTCCACAGCATCTTAAAAATAGAGAAGGCTTTCCCACAGGCTTGTTGACAGGTTTTATAAACTTTATCTCTACTCTTCAAAAACAGCATGACAGCGACTATATAGTTTTTGCTATCGATACCAAAGGAAATAGCTTTAGAAACGATATAGATCCAAACTATAAAGCTCACAGAACTGCCCCTCCCGAAGAGCTTATTATGCAGCTTCCAATCGCTATAGAGTGGATAGACAAGATGGGGTATAAAACATTAGGTCATGTAGGGTTTGAGGCTGACGATGTGATAGCTACCGTTGTACGCTTTGCAAAGAAGAACGGCTACAACGTTAGAGTTGTTTCTCATGACAAAGACCTTTTTCAGCTAATAGATGACGGCAAGGTTGTCTTAGTAGATGCTATTAAAAAGCAGGTTATGGATGAAGATGGATGCTTTACAAAGTACGGAATAACTCCAAAACAGTTTATAGACTATCAGGCTATTTTAGGCGATTCTGCGGATAATATCCCAGGTGTTAAAGGTATCGGCAAAGTTGGAGCCCAGAAGCTTTTGTCAGAGTATGGAAGCTTGGATAACATCTATGCGAATATAGACGCTGTTAAGCCCGCAGGAATTCAAAAAAAACTCATTGAGTCAAAAGAATCCGCCTACATGTCAAAAGAGCTTGTAACGCTAAGAGATGATGTTCTTGATGGTTTTGATTTTGAAGATTATAAGATGGATGTAGAACACCCTTTTTTAAATATCTACGACGAGCTTGTGAAGTACGAACAAAATTCTGTTTTAAGAACTCTGCATGCTAAAAATATGGTAAGCCATGAGACGCACCAAGATGCACTGAAAAAAGTAGAAGATGAGATACAAAGCAATAAAAAACTGAGTTTTAAAACAGTGCTTTTAACTGATGCAAAAGAGCTAAACACTATTTTAAACTCTCTTAATGCCGATACGATAGTGGCTTTTGACACGGAGACAACGGGACTTGATTATTACAACGACTCTCTTGTAGGTTTTAGTTTTTGTTTTAACACTACGGAGGCATATTATGTTCCCATTGCACACTTCTATCTCGGTGTTACAGAGCAGATAAGCCGAAATGATGCAGTAAAAGCCATAAAAAAGATATTTGCTTCTCGTGTTGTAGGTCATAACATAAAGTTTGATTTGCATTTTGTTACGCGGTTTTTAGATGATTATAAGTTGGATATTTTTGCCGACTCCATGATACTGGCGTGGCTTATAAATCCAGAACATGCCATCTCGCTCGATAAATTGGCAGATAAATATCTAAATCACACAATGGTAGCTTTTAAAGATACTGTAAAAAAAGGTGAAACTTTTGCCAGCGTTGAGCTAGAAGATGCATGCAGGTATGCCGCCGAGGATGCCTACATTACGCTTAGACTCTACTATCTTTTTTTAGAGAAGCTCTCTCTTCAAAATGCCGCGCATCTCATAAAAGAGGCACAGGAGGTAGAGTTTCCTTTTATAAAAACACTTCTAAAAATGGAGCAAGAGGGCATAGCGCTAAATGGCTCTTTTTTAGAGAAGTTTCTTGTTGAAGTAAAAGAGAGTTTGGGTGAATTGACAAAGAAGATTTACGGCTTTGCCGGATGCGAGTTTAACATCAACTCTACACAGCAGCTTGGCGTTGTGCTTTTTGAAAATCTTGGGCTCTCAAGCGGCAAAAAAACAAAAACCGGACACTCAACAAACGAGCAGGTTTTAAGCTCACTAAAGGATGCTCATGAGATTATTCCATATCTTTTGGAGTATCGTGAGGTTTATAAGCTCTATTCGACATATATTGAGCCGCTTTTAAAGCTAAGCCGTGAAGATAAAGAGAGCCGTATCCATACATCGTTTGTGCAGACAGGTACGGCTACGGGAAGATTAAGCTCTAAAAATCCAAACCTTCAAAACATACCTACAAGAACGAAGCTTGGTACAAAGATAAGAGAGGCGTTTGTAGCACCAAAGGGCAAAAAACTCATCGGCATAGATTACTCTCAGATTGAGCTTAGACTGCTTGCGCACTTTACAAAGGACAAAGTTTTGGTAGATGCGTTTAAGAGCGATAAAGATATCCACCGTCAAACTGCCGTGGCTCTTTTTGGCGAAGATGAGGCGGATGCAAAAAGAAATATTGCAAAAACCGTAAATTTTGGACTTCTCTATGGCATGGGGCAGAAGAAGCTCTCTGAGACGCTTGGAATAACTACAAAAGAGGCAAAAGATATAATCGATAAATATTTTAACAGCTTTCCAACGGTTAGGGCATATTTTCGCTCAATAGTCGATAACTCAAAAGAGTTTGGATATGTTGAGACGCTGCTTGGGCGCAGAAGATATTTCGACTATGAAAATGCTGCTCCTATGTTTAGAGCTGCTTATGAGAGAGAGTCGGTAAACAGCGTATTTCAAGGGAGTGCGTCCGACCTTATAAAACTAAGTATGAACAAAATCCATAGAGTGATTGAGGATGAGGGGCTAAATGCCAAAATGCTTCTTCAGATACACGATGAGCTTATTTTTGAGGTTAATGAGAATGAGGCTGAAGTTTTGGGGAATAGATTTAAAGAGATTATGCAGAACATAATGGAGCTAAATATTCCTCTAAAGGCGAGTATGAACATCGGAAACAACTGGAGCGAGTTGAAATAACTCTGCTAAAAAAGAGATTGTGTGCCTTATGGCTTGTATGCTAGAGAAAGTTTGCTCCCTTTAGCCACCTGATGTTTTTATTGGAATTTTTATATATGAATATGATTTTGTTATCCATTTTCTTTTTTATCTTTGCAATTGTTACGATGAAGTATAAAGAAAAAAATCTAAAGAGGATTTTTTTAGAAGCAACTATATTTTTTATATATGGGTTCTTTACCATAATCTATTTTGTGGCTAACTACTTTACGGGTGCAGGGATAAATGAGACCATTATTGCTGCTCTAAATTTGGGACTTAGTGAAGCTGGATTTCAAGAGTATATGTTGCTTATTTTTGATGCCTTATTTTCTTTCGTTACTCTTTTTGCGTCGGCTTTTTTTTATCATCGTCGCTTAAGCAGCGTAGGGGCTGTAAAGCCGCAAAAAATAAAAGCTTTTTTGCATAACGGATTTCTGATTTTAGCTTTTTTAACCCATCCCGCTTTGAATAATTTTAAAAATCTTTTTTTAACGATGACTATGGAACAGGCTGATGATTTTTATGAGTATTATAAAGTGCCGAGTGATTTAAACAACAGAGCATATAAGAAAAATATAATATTTGTATATGCAGAGAGCCTTGAGAGAACATATTTTGATACGGATATTTTTCCGGGTCTTATGCCAAACCTTAGCAAGCTGATAAAAGATGAGAGCGGTACTGAATTTACAGATATTGTTCAAACAAACGGAACAAACTACACAATCGCAGGTACCGCTGCTACCCAGTGCGGAATTCCTCTCTTTACAACCTCAGGCGGTAACTCCATGGAGGGGATAGATAAATTTTATCCAAAGGCTGTGTGTATCGGAGATATTCTAAAAAAAGAGAACTACTATTTGAGCATGTTGCAGGGCAGCAGCATTAAATTTTCGGGTATTGACAAATTTTACAAAACTCACGGTTTTGACAGTGTAGTCGGAAGAGATGAGCTCTTAAAAAAAGTTAAAAACAAAAGATATGTAAACGGCTGGGGTTTGTATGATGACACGCTTCTTGATGTAGCATATAAAGAGTTTGAAAATTTGTCATCATCTAAAGAGAAGTTCGCTCTATTTTTGCACACCCTAGATACACATCATCCAAGCGGGCATCTATCTAACTCTTGTTCAAAAGATTTATATATGGACGGTTCCAATGAGATTTTAAACACAGTTAAATGTGCGGATATTTTGATATCGGATTTTATAAAAAAAGTCAAAAACTCAAAATATGCAGAGGATACGATTATCATAGTTACGTCTGATCATTTGGCTATGAGAAATACGGCATCAGATGAGCTGGATAAATCAAAAAACAGAAGAAACTTTTTTGTTGTTTTGGATCCAAGCAGCAGTGAGTATAAGTCGGTAGATAAAACGGGAACTCCCTTTGATGTTGCATCTACTGTTCTATCTTTTCTCAACATAAATACGGATTTGGGACTAGGCAGAAATTTAAGAGAAAAAGAGTCAATTTACAACTCCTTTGAGGATTTTGACAAGAGGCTAAATCAGTGGAGAAGTGATATACTCGGCTTTTGGAAATTTCCAAAAATGTCGGAGAGTTTTAAACCGAATTTTAAAAAGATGTCGGTAACACTCGGAGAAAATCACTATACGCTTCCTGTATTATTTAAGATTTTAGAAAACAATGTAGAGCCCTATTTTCAATTTAATAACGCTTGGAAACTCTATGAGCAACTGGAGCATTTTAGTAAAGATGAGAGGTTTTTGTGGATTGACGAGTGTACTCTTTTGAATTATATTTTTGATAGCAATGTATCGGAAAATTATTGTGCAGTGGAGGGTGTAGTCGGCTCTAAATTTAGAATCCAAGGACTTAAGTTACCAAGAGATTATAAGATTGAGAGTCTTGGCAATGGGTTGAGTAAAGATTATGATAGCCAAAAGATAATTGAAAATATCAATATGGTAAAAAATAACGGAGTGAGATATAACGCTTCGATAAGCGATGCCATACTGTTTAAAAAAGAGGGCTCTCCAAGCTTTTTGAAAAATATAGAGGGAATCTCATATTCCGATAAAGTCGGAAGATGGACGGATGCTGCGTTGCATCCAAGTGCGCTGCTGACATTTGCAGATCCGCTTCCTAAAAAATTCAAACTTGAGATAGTTTGCGGAGCATACGGCGAAAATGTAGGAAATGTCGTAAAGGTCAGAGTAGGAGATAGCGAAATGGAGTTTACGCCCCAGCACAATAAACCTAGAAAACATCTGCTTACATTTGAGAATATAAATAGCGCCAACACGATAGAGATAGTTCCGCCAAAACCGTTTGTTTTAAAAGAAAAACTAGAGGGAAGAGATGAGAGAGAAGTTGGACTCCATTTGGTGAGTTTAAAAATAGTTAATCTTGAGGATAAGTAAAAATTATTTTTTGACTGTCATTGCGAGCCTCTGTGGAATATCTCCTATAAAGTAGACAAACTTTTAATCAGTTAATTTTATAAAATAGCAAGATAATGCAACACAAACAATGGCTTCTATCTACTCTTGGAAATCGTGACAGACCTAAAAATAGAGTAGTCTGAAAAAAATAGCCTGTCCCCCATTAATCATTAATTATTGTCTCCATTAATTATCAACTATTGCAAACAAGATTGGCTTAGCAGTTACAAAACCACACAAAACAATTAAATAATGTTAATTTATCACAATATATGATTATATGCTATGCAAAAACCGCTACTATAAAAAATGATTTTTTATGTGTTTAAATAATCTTTGGTTTGAAAAAAAAGACAGTTTAAATAATAAAAAGCAGTAAGCACTAAAAATATAAAAAATGAGAAAAGCAAAATCAAAAGGAGGTGTTTAAATGACGGCAAATACAAAAACAAATTTTACATTAAATACAAGACGGTCAGTTCTTACGGGATTAATGCTAATAGGAGGAGGAATGATGATGGCAAGTGGTGAAGGGATAGGACATTTTTTTGGGACGCTATTTAAGTATGGGTTTACATCTAAGGGCTATCATGAAATGTTACGCACCTCTCATGATCCTGACATACGGTTTGGGAATTTCTCGCCTGATGGAACAAAGGTTGTTCTCAACTATCGGCCGATGGTAGATAATGAAGAGGAAATTACATATATAGGTATCCTTGAAATTGCAACAGGCAAACTTCAATTGATTCAACCACCCCAAGAATACAAGATGTGGTATGACGGAAGCTTTTCTCCAGATGGCAAAGAGATGGTGTTTTCATTTTTACAAAAGAGTGAAGAAAATAGTAAAGCTGGTCTAGCATTGCTTAATCTCTCCTCTTTGAACTATAAGATTTTACTGAAATCAGATTTAGGAAAAAAGAACACATCATTTTCGCCAAATGGAAAGCGTATTATTTATGTTGGTGTTGCAAACGATCAATATACTTATAAAAATAAAATTATAAGTCAAAAGTCGGACGATATTTTTGAGTTTGATTTGGTATCGGGAAAAGAAACTCGCTTGACACAACTTCATTATTGGAGTGGAGGTACAGCTCCTCGCTATTTTCCTGATGGAGAAAAATATATATTCTCGGCAGAATCTCCCTATACATTTTCACCAACTTATGAGATATCTAAAGCCTATCAGGATCAATATAAATATAATACTATTTATATCTTTAATCACAATGTTCTGCAAACCGAAGCTGTTCCGGCAATTATCCACAAAGACCACTCAAATTTCGCTGATATATCTCAAGACGGTAAAAAAATTCTTTGTATTGCAATGAGTGATTTACACAAATACAATCACAGTAAAAAATATAACTATGAGCTGTTTATGTATGAAAATGCTCAAATGCGTCAGCTTACTGATTTACAATGGATGATTATTGATGCGGCACTTTCACCAGATGGAGCACAGGCTATTTTTGTTGCCGATACAACATCATCACGAGGTAGTGAACGAAAAGTTTACTTATATAACCTTGACACTAATACGACAGCACCCATAGAGTTAAAACCTGAAAACACAATTTGGCATCAAGCCAAATAACAAAAGGAGTAAAAATGACCCTCAATCAATTAGTACCAACATACGGAAGCTGGGGCGGACCAGGATGGTCTGCTGGAGAGCGAACACAAGATGGTAAACCAATAAATTGGAGTATACCAGGCGATAATGATTTAGATACACTTTTTAAAGCACATGATTTGGCTTATTACAATGCTGAAAATGAGCCAAATCCAGTAAAAGCTGCAAAAATTATTTTTTATGCTGATGTGGCTCTTTTGCGTGATATACAAGCTTTAGAAAATAGTAATATTGGATTGTATGGTGAGTTGTATCAACCTTTAGCAATGATAGCATTTGGGGATAAAAGTTTATGGGATTTAGCGCAGATTGCATTGGCACAACTTGAACAACTGGGTGCAAATAATGGACAATATGACCCATTCCCTGACAACCACACAACAATCCCTTCAGATATCAACGGTCTCTTTAACTCTGCCCAAGGCTGGATGCCTCCTCGTCGTGGTGACCCATTAGTCCTTGATATAGACGGTGATGGTATTGAAACCATACAAATCAATACAAACTCACCTATACTTTTTGACCATGACGGAGATGGAATAAAAACAGCTACGGGATGGGTAAAAAGTGATGATGCACTTTTAGTTTTTGACCGTAATGCAAACGGAACTATAGATAACGGTTCAGAACTTTTTGGAGACCAAACCATTGTAAACGGTGTAAAAGCAACAGACGGATTTGCGGCACTAAGTGCGGAAGATACAAATGCAGACGGTGTATTTGATGCAAATGACACTAACTTTAATAATGTCAGATTATGGCAAGACCTTAACCAAAACGGCATTTCTGAAACTAATGAACTAAAAACACTTACTCAAGCAGGTATAGTTTCTATCTCTTTATCATCTACCCAAACAAATACGGTTGTAAACGGCGGTATCCAAACTGCAGAAGGAACTTTTACCAAAGCTGACGGAACAACAGGAGAAAGTGCAACTGTCGATGTAGGCTCGCTCGGAAACTACATTTTTGACTCAAACAGTTTTTATAGAGAGTTTACCGACACTATCCCTCTAACAGAAGCAGCATCCGCATTGCCTGAGGTGCAAGGGAGCGGGGTGGTACGAGACTTAAGAGAAGCTGCAAGTATGCAAACAACAGAGGGAGCAGCACTTACA
>JAURYA010000007.1 GCA_030654155.1 Sulfurimonas sp.
TACGCGTGAGAAAGTAAAAGCATACTCCACCGTAGATTCTTCACTGTACTACAAAGACCCAAAATATAACTATAGCGCAACACTCAGCATAAAAAATATATTTAATACCAATATTACTTATCCGTCCCCGCCAAACACCTACATACAGGATTATGTGCAGGAAGGCAGAACATTTTTAGTAACACTAAAAAAAGAGTTTTAAGTGAAAAAAACGATTCTATTTTTTCTCATTTTTGCAAACTTTGCTTACGGATACAGTTATGATGATTTATTACTAAAAGCTCAAGCTTCAATATTTCCTAAAATCTTGCTTCTTGATAAAAAAATAGGAGACAAGCTTATAGAAGGCAGGGTGATTTATACTATTGTATATGAAAAAAATGATTACAATACGGCTCTTGAAATAAATAAATTTATAGACGCAAACTATAATGGACACTTTAATGGATATGCTTATAAAATAAATTTGGTAGAGTTTTCTAATTTATCAAGCAGTACTCAAGCATCGGTAATTTATGCACTTAACTCAGATAAAGATATGAAAAAAGTTGCAGATTTTGCTAGGGAAAAGGGTATTATTGCGTTTTCCTATGATGTTAAAAATCTAAAAACTGGATTATTATTTTCGTTAGTGCTGGAAAAATCAACTGTTTTGTATATGAACAAAGAAAATTTGTATATTCAAAAAATAAATTTTGTTGATTCACTCCTGCAAATGGTAAAATTTATCGATAAAGATAATAGTTAGTTATATATTTAGCTATCAATTTCGCTTATAAATACCAAAAAGCTAAGCAAATAGCAGCGTTAATGTGATAAAATATACTTTACAGACCAGCGTTTAAAATGGATGGAAAGGTTGACTCTTGTATATAAAAAATAAAATTATTAATTCTCTTTCTACAAAAATAGTGATATCTATCGGTGTAGTCTCTCTGCTTATAACTCTTATCATTTTTAGTGTTTCAAGAAAAATAACCAAAGAGGCTTTTTATAATGTTGAGCTTGAAAAAGCTGATTTGATTGTAAGAACAATAGAGCCGTTGATTGCTCTTAATATCTATCTTGATATGCCTGACAATATAGCCCAGCTCTCACAACAGCTTATGGAAAATCCCTACATATTATCTGTAAAAGTATTGGATGAGAACAATAAAACAATCAATAATACAAAATCAAAAGAGTACCAAAAAGGTATTGAAGAATCTTTTGTTGTGGAAAAAATTGTTAATCAGCCTAACTCTACAAAAAAGATTGGTACATTGGTTCTTGTTTATTCCAACAAGGGCTATATAGAATTAGTAAGTAAATATATAAACCTTACATTTCTTCTGCTTTTTGCCCTTGTTGTGCTGTTTATACTATTTGGTTTGTATGTAAAAAAACTTCTCTCTCCGCTTGTGAAAATTGCAAAGTCGCTAAAGTACTACTCACCCGAAAAAGAGATGGATATTCCTTTTTTATCTCAAAACAATGAAATTGGATTAATTTCAAATGCACTAAATGGTATGCAGCAAAAAATTTCCGAGTATTCAAAAAAACAGAAAAATATAAACAATTATCTTGAAGAGAAGGTCAATGAGAAGACACTAGAACTTCGCGAGCAGCTCTACATAGACACTTTAACCGGATTGCCAAATAGGTATAGCATGTTTAATGATATCCTAGAGACCAGTGATGGGGCATTGCTTATTATCAACATAGATGATTTTAAAGAGATAAACGACTTTTTTGGGCATATTGCAGGAGATAGTATTTTAAAAAAGTTTTCAAATAGACTTAAAAATATGTTTAAAGAGAACCAATATATTAGGTTAAAACGTCTTTCTGGCGATGAGTTTGCTCTGCTGTTTGTACAAAAACCATCGTTAGAAGGTTTTATAAAAATTGCTGAAAAATTGATTAATGATATAGAAAAAATGATTTTTCTTTATAAAAAAAATGAGATAAGCATAAGAGTAACCATAGGCGGCGCATACCAGATAGACAGAGCTTTGGAAAAGGCTGACATTGCTCTAAAATCAGCAAAAAGAGAACGAAAATCTTTTTTACTTTATGATGAAAAGCTAAATATAGAAGAGCAATACAAAGATAATATGGAATGGGTTAAAAAGCTTAAAAAAGCCATTGAGCAGGATATGATTGTTCCATATTTTCAGCCTGTTTTTGACAATAAATCAGACAAAATTGCCAGCTATGAGTGTCTAATACGTTTAGTAGAGAGCGATGGAAATGTTGTTAGTCCGTATTTGTTTTTAACAATCGCTAAAAAAAGCAGACTGTATAGCGAACTGACAAAAATTATGATTGAAAAGAGTTGTCAACATTTTGAACATATTGATTATGATTTTTCGGTTAATCTGTCGGTTGAAGATATGCTAAATAAAGATATGGTTGAACATATTAAGCAAAAAATCAAAGAACATAATGTTGCTAATAAAATTATTTTTGAGATTTTAGAATCAGAGGGAATAGAAAACTATGAAGAGGTTTCACTTTTCATAAGCGAGATGAAGAAACTTGGCTGCAGAATTGCAATAGATGATTTTGGCTCTGGATACTCAAACTTTGAACATCTTCTTAAACTGGATATTGATTATATAAAAATAGACGGCACACTGATAAAAAATCTCGACAAAGATGCAAATGCGCAGGTTGTTG
This sequence comes from Sulfurimonas sp., assembly GCA_030654155.1. Taxonomy (GTDB): domain Bacteria; phylum Campylobacterota; class Campylobacteria; order Campylobacterales; family Sulfurimonadaceae; genus Sulfurimonas. The sequence goes on from JAURYA010000007.1 coordinate 2,662, forward strand.
TTGAAACAATAGTAGATTTTGCGCAAAGATTAAACATATTGACTGTGGCTGAATTTGTTCACAATGAAGCAGTTTTTATGAAGGTTAAAGAGCTTAATGTAAGCAGATCACAAGGGTTTTTTCTAGGGATGCCAGAAGAAAATACAGAGAAATAATTTTTAAATTTTTTAACTCCATGCGCTAGAGCACATGGAAGTCAAATAGTCTATTATTTAGCTTTTAGCTCTTTTACAAACTCTTCAATTCTTTTAATGCCGGCGCGGATGCTCTCTATGTCGGTCGCAAAGCTAAATCTTGCATAACCTTCGCTTCCAAAGCCGACCCCCGGAACCAAAGCTACGCCTTTTTTCTCTAAAAGTTCCTTACAAAACTTCATAGAGTCGTTAGATACTTTTTTGATGTTTATAAAGAGGTAAAAAGCACCGTCTGGTTTGTAAACGCTAAGACCATCAACTGCATTAATGAGCTTTACGGCTTCATCGCGGCGCTCTTTAAAAGCAACTCTCATTCTCTCGATATCTGCATCGGCATCGCCGTTTAAACCTACAATCGCAGCTTTTTGAGTGATAGAGTTAATGTTTGAAGTACTTTGGCTTTGAAGTTTTTTAGTCGCTTGAATAATCTCGGTATTGTGAGCCGCCATATAACCAAATCTCCAGCCGGTCATTGCAACTGATTTGCTAAGACCGTTGATAGTGATAGTTCTTTTGTACATGTCATCACTTACGGCCGCAGCAGATGTAAACTCTCCGTCATAGATAAGCTTCTCATACATCTCATCGCTTGCAACGATAACATCGGTTCCTTCTAAAACTTTGCCAAGAGCGGTTAATTCCGCTTTTGAGTAAACAGAACCGGTCGGGTTTGATGGACTAGTAAGCACTATCATCTTTGTTTTTGGAGTAAGAGCATTTTTTAACTGCTCTGGAGTAATTTTAAATGAGCTCTCATCATTTGTCTCAATCTCAACAACAGTTCCGCCATAGTAAAGAACCAGTTCAGGATATGTTACCCAGTAAGGAGCAGGAATAATCACTTCGTCGCCTCTCTGGATTGTTGCTGCAAAAAGATTAAATAGAGAGTGTTTTGCACCATTATTTGTAATAATCTGGTTTGGAGCATAAGTTAATCCGTTATCTCTTTTAAGCTTATTTGCTATAGCAGTTTTTAGGGCGGGGATACCATCAACGGGAGTGTATTTTGTAAAACCTTCGTTTATTGCAGCAATAGCAGCATCTTTAATTACTTGTGGAGTATCAAAGTCAGGCTCGCCTGCTGAGAAGCTAAGAATATCTTTGCCTTGTGCTTTAAGTTCACCCGCAAGCGTTGCAATGGCAATAGTAATTGATTCAGATAGTGTGTTTACGCGATCTGTTAGCATGTTAACCCTTTATAAAAATATTGCGCGAATTATACTAAAAATTCTTTAATTTTAAATAGCCTTCTTTCATAACTTAGATTACTTCGTCGCAAGCTCCTCGTAATGACGGTCATTGCGAGCCTCTGCAAGAGGTGTGGCAATCTATTCTTGTCTTGTTTAATCAAAGACTTTAATTTTTCATTGCCTTAATGAATGATTCATAAATTTTTTCTAAGTGTAAATCTTGTTCGAGTAATTGTTTGTTGTCCTCAACGAGAATATGCTCCAAAACTGCTACACGCTTAAGCATATACTCAAACATCTCCTTGTTAATGTCGGGAAGCATATTGTGCATAAGCGGCTCTTTACATCTCCCTTTTTCAATAACATGTGCGGGAATACCGATAGCCGTAGCATTGTCAGGAACTTCTTTTACTACAACTGAATTTGCGCCTATTTTAGCGTACCTGCCGATAGTAATATTTCCCAGAATCTTTGCTCCGGCACCAAGAACGGCACCCTTTTTAACAGTCGGATGTCTTTTGCCGTGCGTTAAAGAGACTCCCCCGAGAGTTACGCCTTGATATATTAAAACGTCATCTTCTACAATGGCCGTTTGCCCTATAACAACTCCGGTACCATGGTCGATAAAAACCCTTTTTCCGATTTTAGCGCCCGGATGTATATCTATATTTGTTAAAATTTGGGTTAAACCCATTATTATTCTAGCCAAACTTTTAAAATTAGATGTGTAGAGTCTGTGCGCGATTCTATACCAAGCAACAGCCCAAACCCCAGGATAATTAAATAGAAAATCAAGTTTAGAATTTAGTGCCGGATCATTTTTATATGCGTTTGAAAAGTCTTCTTTAATATCAGCATAAAGTCCCACGGACAGCTCCTAGTTAGTAGTTCTTAAATAACCATTTTGTTGTAAAAACAGTTCTAATTTTGCAAGTGTATCATTTTTTTCTTGTTCTGTAATAAAGTTTGAGCTAGTCAAATCGCCTTTAAGTTTATTTGAGACTTCATCTACATCATAACCAAGCGATGCTAATATCTCCAAAATACTTTTTGATTCAACCGCATTTTTTATCTCATATGAGTACTCATCTATGATAATAGTATATTCGCTTGGGTGGGTAAATAGGTTGTGGTTCATGCCAAGTGTCTCTTGATAAGCGCCTACATTGAAAAAACCTAGAAAGTACTCTTCCTCATCCAGATTGACATCGTGCAGATAGAGCGGTTTGTCAGGATTGAAACCTATCTCTCCGTCGCTGTCACATGTAATATCCCAAAGAGAAGCTGCTCGAAGAGGCGTAGTGTTAAGATGGTGCAGAGGCATAACAGGGAAGTGCTGATTTAATCCCCAATAATCAGGCAAACTCTGGAATATCGAAGCGTTTATAAGGTATCTCTCTTGCAGTTTTACTTGCAGCTGTGCTAACTCATCAGTTGGGTTTGATGATTTTAGATAGAGTGCTCTTTTTATAATATTGTGAACTAAAATTTCGGCGTTTGAACGGTCTTGCAGGTCAATATATCCTAAATCAAAAAGAGTTAAAACAGATTCCATGTGGTCAAGAGCATCATGTAGGTACTCAATACAGTTTGTGTTATTTAAGAGTTTATTTAGCTCTATAAGCTCCTCTATCAGAGGCGGGTTTGTTTTTTTAAAGTTGAGCAATTTCTCTTGAAAATCCTGTGTAAAAAGTTCCAATACAGGAGTAATAAGTACGGCATGCGAAGCTACGATAAATCTTCCTGATTCCGTGAAAATATCAGGATGCGTAACATTTTTTGCATTCATAATCTCGCCGAGTAGGAAAACAACGCTGCTTGAAAACTCATCAATAGAGTAGTTGCGAGAGTTAGAGTGAGTGTGTTGGTCATATTCAACCGCCAAACCGCCTCCGATATTTATGCTGTTTAGTTTTGTTGCACCCATTTTTTTAAGTTCAGCATAGATATTTCCAGCTTCACGAAGAGCTTTTTTAAGCGGAGCGATATCAGACATTTGAGAGCCGATATGAAAGTGAATCATGTTTAGATAATCCAGAAGATTCGCTTCTCTTAAAAGTGTAATAGCTTCAATAATCTCTGTTGAAGTTAATCCAAATTTTGCATCCATACCGCCGCTTTTTGCCCATATGCCGCTGCCGGCACTGTGAAGCCTTACTCTAATACCAATATTTGGAACTTTTAAACTACACTCTTTGGCAACATCTATAATAGTTTCAAGTTCGCCTAAACCCTCAATTGTAATTGTAATGTTGTGTCCGCTTTGAGCCGCTATAAAGCCCAGCGTAATCATCTCTCTATCTTTAAAGCCGTTTACGGTTATGTTTGCCCCTGAAGGCGTTTTACTCATAGCCAAGATAAGTTCAGCCTTTGAGCCTGCTTCCAAGCCATAGTTGTATTGTGCACCTTGTGATGTTACGGCTTCAATTGCATGTGGAAACTGGTTTACTTTGAGTGGAAAAACAGCATTAAAACTACCTTGATAGTTGTTTTGCTCAATTGCTTTATCAAAATAAGAGTAGAGTGTTCTTATCTGGCTCTTTATTAAGTGTGGAAACCTAAGTAAAATCGGTCCTCTGACGTCGTTTGAACGAATCTCTTCAACTATTTGAAGGAGTGATGGCATACATTTGTAATTTAATTTTATTTGACCATCTTCAATAATAAAGTTTTTATTAGACCAAATGTCGAGACCGAAATTTTTCATATTAATATCCTAAGTATGTAGTTTGTGTTGAAAATATTTATCAAAACTCCTCAATCTTGAGAATTGCTTCTGTTTTGCCTTCCAAATCTTTTACCCATATTGTGCCGTTATTTAGTTCATCTTCACCGATTACGCAGCAAAATTTTGCGTTAACCTTGTCGGCTGCTTTGAGATGATTTTTAAGATTTTTAGTTTTGAAATCTACCACTGCCTTATCTGTTTTTCTCTTTTTGTGCGCTATTTTTACAACTAAATCAACAGCATTATCATCCATAGCGCCTATGTAATACCCGTCTCTCTTTGTTTTAGGCATAACTATAAGCTCCATAAGCCTCTCTATGCCCATAGCAAAACCAACGGCTGGAGTAGGGCGGCCGTCAAGAAACTCTACAAGTCTGTCATATCGTCCGCCGCCTGCTATCGCACTTTGGCTTCCTATGTCATCACTTACAAACTCAAATGCGGTTTTTGAGTAGTAGTCAAGTCCGCGAACAAGATTGGTATTTATTTCATAAGCAATGGCGTTATCTTCCAAAATCTTTTTAAGCGTATCAAAATCATCGCTGCACCCAGAGCACAAGTTGTGTATGAGTTTTGGAGCGCCGACGTAAAGTTCTTGACAAGCGCCGTTTTTACAATCAAGTACTCTAATCGGGTTTGTGTCAACTCTGCGAATACAATCTTCACAGATGCCGTCTTTGCACTCTTGCACAAACTTGACCAGCTTTTCACGATAAGCAGGCATACAGTTGTTGTCACCCAGAGAGTTTAGCTGAAGTCTGTACCCGATGCCAAGCTCCTTTAAGATATCGCTGACCATCATAATCATGGCTGCATCTTCATATACGCTATCAACCCCGAAGCTCTCGACTCCGAACTGATGAAACTGTCTTAATCTGCCTTTTTGAGGTCTCTCATATCTAAACATTGCGCCGTGGTAGAAAAATCTATGAATCCCGCCTGCACGGTCAAGTTTTTTTTGTATAAATGCACGGACAACTCCCGCAGTTCCCTCTGGACGAAGGCAGACATCATTTTCGCCTTTGTCAATAAACTGATACATCTCTTTGCCGACAATATCGCTTGATTCGCCGACTGAGCGTTTAAAAAGTGCTGTTTCTTCAAGCAGAGGTGTTTGGATAAAGTGAAAACCATACCTTTGAGCAACCAGTGTCGCAGTGCTTATAAAGTGGGTAAATCTCTCATAATCTTCACTTAAAATATCATTCATTCCTCTTAGTGAACTAATCATCAGCTTCCTTGAATATATCTTTTATTTTTTTATGAAAGGATACCATTTTTTGCTTATAATTGATTTACTAAGCCTATTGTTTTTAAAAAAAATATAAGTAAAACAGTAGAATTTTTTTTTATATAAAATTAAATAATAAAGTCTTATACTTAGCTTATAGTAAATTTAAATAAGCAAGGATGATAACATGATAGAGTTAAAGAAATTGCCTTTTGGCGAAAGTGCGCTTGAGCCTTTTATTTCTGCAGAGACGTTGCAGTACCATTACGGCAAACACCATGTAGGCTACGTAAACAAGCTTAATGAGCTTATCAAAGGGAGTGAGTACGATAAGATGTCCCTCTCTTCGATTATTCGTGATTCGGACGGAGCTATTTTCAATAATTCCGCGCAGGTGTTTAACCACACTTTTTATTGGAACAGTCTCAGCAGTACAAAATCAGCTCCAAGCGGTAAGCTGCTGCTTAAAATAGATGATGATTTTGGTTCCGTTGATGCGCTAAAAAAAGAGTTTATTGAGGCAGGAGTGACGCTTTTTGGTTCAGGATGGGTGTGGTTGGTAAGAGAGCCAAAAGGCGGACTGAAGGTTTTAAAGACCGAAAACGCACGTACACCGCTTAGCTCTCATTATGTGCCGCTGTTTGTGTGCGATGTGTGGGAACATGCCTATTATCTTGATTATAGAAATCTGCGTCTAAAATATTTAGAGGAGTTTTGGAATCACATCAACTGGGAATTTGCGCTAAGGGCATATGATAAAACGGATAACGCTGTTTTTATCGGAACTGAGCCTTGCAATGATATACATGACCCGTTTTGTCAAATTTTAGATGAGCTTCAGAATCTAGACAGAGTGACAAGCTAGGTTATTTTAGCCTAATACCAATAGAGAGGGTAGTGTCTTTTAGTATTGCTTGACATGTTGTTTACAATCAAAGCCACTGTAAGCATCATAACTGCTCCTAAAGCTATTGGTGTTAGTGGATAAATCCAGCCAAGAGATTGGATATGTTCGCTGCCTATAACGTAAATGAGAGCCGTGGCTCCACCGGGAGGATGCATCGTAAGTGTTAGATGCATTGCCAAAACAGAGAGTGAAACGCTAAGCGCACATAACAACTCTATATCTAATATGCCGCCAAAACTCTTAACCAAAAAAACTGAAATAAAAGCGGAGAGAACATGCCCGCCTATTAAATTTCTAGGCTGCGAAAACGCCACTTCAGGCGCTCCGTAGATTAGAACTGCGGAAGCCCCAAAAGAGCCAAGAAGAAAGAAACTGTCATGTGTCGAAAATGAGCTGCTGAAAATCGACATCATATAAATGCCTATGAATGCGCCGACTACAGACCATAAAATCTTGCTTATCGGTTTTCTTGCAGGCCTGACATCTTTTGATCTCATTCTTTGGAAATATCTTCTTAATCGCATCTTTTCTCCCGCTGAAAAACATGTCGAATAATAAGTCTTTTTTAAAAAATATCTATTGATACGTATCAACAACTAAAAAGAAAATTCTTAATAGTTTAATTGTTGATATTTCTTAATATCTCTTTTGTTATTTTATCTATGCTTTTTGTTGCATCAATTGTAATAAGCTCTAGATTTAGGAGGTTTGCGGCTGTTATGAGTGCTTCTTGGATTTTTAAAAGATACTCTTCGCCCCTTAGCTCAATGCCATCGAGTTTTTTTTGCGAGAGTCTAAAAGAGAGCTCCTCTTTTGTAAGATAAAGTAAAAAAACTTTTTCCGGATAGATACCGCCCGTTGCAAATCTGTTTAAGTGCAAGATGGCTGTTTCGCTGATTTCGCCCTGCACAAGCGCATAGGCAACGCCGCTTACAACGCTTCTGTCGGAGATTATCATCTTGTCCAGATTTGGTTCAATCACCTCTTTCATATGCTCTGCACGGTCGGCTAAAAAGAGTAAAAATTCAGCCTTTTTACTCTTTGTTTTTGCACTTAAAACTATCTCTCTTATCTCTTTTCCAGCCTCTGTTCCACCGGGCTCTTTTGTAATTATCGCATCTGAAAAATGTGCGCGTAATAGCTCTATTTGCGTGCTTTTGCCCGCAGTATCAATTCCCTCTATCGCAATGTACATGATTTCATATTCCCGATAATTTTCTGAACCTCTTTTGGAACCAGATGCTCAGTTTTTGCGTTAAATTTCAGAAGATTTCTTACAATGGATGAGCTTATAAACGCATGCTGTAGTTTTGGCATAAGGTAAACAGTCTCAATCGTATCATCTAAAGAGTTGTTTAGGTATCCAAGCTGAAGTTCATACTCAAAATCACTCACCGCACGCAAACCGCGAATCAATACAGTAGCATTGTGCACGCGGGCTAACTCAACCGTTAGATTGTCAAAGCCGACAACAATAACATTATCCAGACCAACTACTGCTTCTTTTACCATATTTATTCGCTCATCTAGCGTAAACATCGGTTTTTTATCATTTGATATTGCCACTGCTATAATCAGCTTGTCAAAAAGCATCAATGTTCTCTCTATAATGTCAAAATGCCCGTTTGTAATAGGATCAAATGTCCCAGGATAGATTGCTATTTTTTTCATTGTTCCCATCTTTTGTAAAGGTTATTTTCGATTCCAAGCAGGTCAAACCATTTGCCAATGACAAAGTTCTCCATCTCATCCAATGTCTGTTGCTCTGAGTAGTAAGCCATAACCGGCGGAGCGATTATCACCCCTAAAGTTGCCAATTTTTGCATATTTTCTAACGCAATGGCAGAAAACGGCATCTCCCTAGGCGCAAGAATTAGTTTTTTATGCTCTTTTATCATAACGCTTGCACATCTTGTTACAAGGTTGTCGGCGATTCCGCAAGCAATTTTTGCAAGAGTATTCATGCTGCATGGCGCAATTATCATCGCATCTACTCCAAACGAGCCGGAAGCTACGCTTGCAGATATATTTTCATTTTCATGGATGGTTATATTCATCTCTTTGTCTAAAACAACCTCAGAATTTTTTGTCATAATAAAATGTTTATCAATCTCTTTTGGAAGCAGTTTAAGTATTTTTACGCCTAGATTTACTCCGCTTGCACCACTTGTAGCTACTACAATTTTACGATTTTTCACTCTATCTCCGCCGTGCCAGAGCCTGTAACTCTAGCTTTTAAAATTTTTCCACTGTTATTTTGAAGATTTATTATATCATTTACTTTACCATCTTGAAGAGCTTTTGCGCTAAAAGTTATAGCTATGCCATCTTGATATAAAATCACATTAACCATAGAATCTCTTCGAACTACATCTAGCACTTCAATGTCCCTTATTGTCAAAATCATATCTTTTGGTATGTGTCGCTTTGCTTGAAGAGATTTTGTTTCTATATTTTGCAGCGGTTTGTCCCTGAAACTATCCAACTGTACACTCTTTTTAATGCAGTTTAATGGTGAGAGATGAGTCTCTTTTTTGATTATATCTTTGCTTACGTATATTTCAACATTTGCAATTATGTAGTAGTCAAAAAAAACTTTTTTATTTTCTTTAGTCTTAATGTTAATAGTTCCATTGCTTGATAAAAAATCGTTATTTCTAATATTTACAATATACTCTTGGGGCAGGGATGTTAGATATCCCCTTGGCTTAATAAAAATGCTCTTTATATCTATATTTTCATACTTTTTTTCGTAATAATCTTTTATTTTTTGCTCAATGTAAGATGTGTCGATAGTGCTTTTTAAAATAAAGTTTATGTAATTACTCTTAGCGCTGTAATTTTTATATCCGTGTTTCTCAAGCAGCTTTATAAAATCTTTTGCTTTTATCTTTTGCGAATATCTGCCATCCTCAATTGTCGCTATTTGAAAATCATTTTTAGCATCAGGAGCTATGCAAGTAAAGGTGACATTTTTTGTATCGACGTAGTACACCTCTTCTAGTGCGCTCTCAGCGTGCAGATTTAGCAAAATCAAAGATATAAGCAGCATTTTTATAAACATAATATAGTAGTCCAAAAAGATATTTTTTTGTATTTTAGCATATTAAAGCAATGTGGATGTGTGAGTGTTTTTGAATATGTGTGGTACCTGCGGGCGGACTCGAACCGCCACAACTCGCGTTAGCGGATTTTGAATCCGCCGTGTCTACCATTTCACCACGCAGGCTTGAAGAGTGAAATAATAGTGGTTTATAACTTAAAAGATTGTGAAATGAAAAGTAAATCACTTTTAGCCGATATTGTTGCATATGGAACTTATGTTGCTTAATATTATAAATATTTTGGTAACATCGTACAAAAGAAGCGGAGGTGTGTCGTGAGAATTACGAGTAACATGTATTATAAAAACATATATGGTGATGGTAATGCCCTGTTGAGCAAGAATCTTTTTGATGTAAATAAACAGATAGCATCCGGTTTAAAAATTCAGTATGCAAAAGATGATATAAGAACATTCACTGAAACGATGAGGCTTGACAATGAGATAGCAACTCTCGGGCAGGTAAAACAGAGTGTGCAGAGTGCGTTTAAAGTCTCAGATCAGACAGATGCGGTTTTAGGAGAATTTGAGACGTCAATGAACCGCACAAGAACACTTCTTCTAAATGCCGCAAACGGAACTAACAGCGAAACATCACTCGATGCTATAGCGCAGGAGTTAAGATCCATCGAAGGTCATCTTAAAAGTTTGGCAAATACGTCTATTAATGGGCAGTATCTATTTTCAGGATCTGCAGTTGATGTAAAACCAATAGATGATGATGGAACGTATTTGGGTAATGATGCAAAATTAAAAGCCTTTACCGGTTCAAAAACTTCACAACAATACAACATAAGCGGCGATGAACTCTTTCTTGGAGAGAAGAAACTTGTAAAAAGAGAGGTTACGACAAACGTTGTTCAAACAAATCTGTTGGCAGGTTATCCCGCATTGCAAACTGCTACGGATAACACTGGCTCTTTACTTAGTGGTAATAGCACGATTCGTGAAATGATGGGTGATACAGACAATGTAATCGATAATGTAAACTTTAAACACTTTTTTTACATACGCGGAACCAATAGCGGCGGTGATTCGTTTGAGCAGAAGATTAGCATGAGAGATGATGATAAAATTGATGATCTGTTAAACCAAATCGGTAATCTGTATGGAAATACGCCTGAAGTAGATGTTGTAAATGTAAAGCTGGGCGGAAATGGGCAGATTATAGTTGAAGATAAAATTCAAGGTTCAAGCAAAATAGACTTCCACATGGTAGGTGCAGTCGATTTTAGCGGCGGATTAGCAGCAGATGTGACAAATATAGATGATTTGGGTGTTGGAGAGACAAACTTTAACAAAATAATGCTTGCTACTTCAACTGCAACAAATCCGAACTTACATGTAAAAGAGTTTATAAAGTCATCATTAGCACCTGCAGACGGAGTTGCTGCAACAAATGCTATCGAGGGTACAATTTATGACAGAACGGAGTTTGCAAGAGATGGGGCAAAACTCTATTCTACTACACCGCAAATTATAAAGGGAACCAATGCGTTAGCAACAGCTGCTACTAAAATCTCCGAAGTAGCATCGGGTGCAACTTTAGATGGAAAATCCTTTAATCTAGAGGGCATTGATGTTAATGGAAATGCATATAGTGCACAAATTGATTTTGCAACGGCAGGCTCAACTTTTACCGTAGGCGGCAATACATATGATATTTTTAATGTAGAATCACCAAGGGTAGCAGTTGCTGCTGATGAAATGACCTATAAGCAATTTACAGATGTTATAAATATGGTAGTAACTGGAAATCTTCCTGCTGCGGCTCCAGGCTCATCTGCTCAGTATGACAGCGCTATTGAAACGGCGGATCTCGGAGGAAGAACATTTTTAAGTTATGACGGCAAGATTCAATTTGAAGAGATGAATGTCGGCAATACAAATGCAAGAATGGCACTGTATGACGTAAACAGCGGTGATTTTTCAACACCTCCGTCTGTTATGACATTCAATACCAATAATGCCATTACGGTGCGTGATCCAAAGACGGATTTTTTCAAAACGCTTGATGAGATAATAACTTCTGTTGAAAATTATAAGCTCTATCCGGATAGCAGTTCAGGTAATATAAGGAGTGTAGGTATAGAAAATGCGATTGCCATGATGGATGACCTGCAAGACCATGTATTTAGAGCACACTCTCAAGTTGGTACACAAACCAATTCACTCAATACGACATTGCAGAGGACAGAACTGCTGGAAATAAGCTCAATGAGCCTAAGATCTTCAGTTATTGATACCGATTTAGCCGAGGCTTCTTTGACTTTGGCGAAACTAAATACTAATTATCAGGCAATGCTCTCAACGGTCGGTAAAATTTCTCAGTTAAGCTTAGTCAACTATCTATAAACATAGCCTTTATGGAACAGTTTTGGCTATAATTTCTTAATTATTAAGAAAAAGGAAGTTGTAGTTTGAGAGATACTTTATTTATAATAAGTTTTGGTTTGCTAATCTATCTTGGGTTTGCAACAGTTTTTGGCGACACAGCTTTGATGGGAAGCTATGGCGCTGTTTTTGCTACATACAATCATAAATATTTCGGCTATATCTCATACGTATATATTTTTGCCTCTTTGATTCCTCTTTATCTATTTTATAAAAAAAATACTCTTGATTTTAGAAATCTAGAGCTCGGCGTAGCTTCATTTTTAATTCTGTTTTCATTTTTATTGGCACAAGCGATAATTGTCGCTGGTGATTTTAGAGGAGAGATGGGCGCCGGTTTTGTGGATTTTTTATCTCCATTTATTGGTTTATTTGGACTTTGGACATTTTGGCTTATTATTATTTTGGTCTCTATGGTTATTATCTTTGATAGAAGTGCCCATGAAATGGTTGATATCTTATATAAAAATTTTAAAGAAATAACGGCTAGCAGCGCTGATTCTAGCACAAAAAAAAATTCTAATATAAAAAATAGTATCGTTAATTTTGAAAATGTACATGTAGAAAAGCAAAAAGAGAAAAAAGTTACACCTCAGTCATTGAAGCCAACAAACGAGGCTTCAGAGAGCGAAATTGATAAACCGGCTTATCTTAGAAGAGAAGAAGATTCTCCAAAAATAAATCAACATAATATTTTAGAGCTGGTTCACGATATAAAAGAGCAAAAGAATGCAATCGTAATTGATGAGCTTGAGGAGAACGCAAAACTGCTCGCTTCAATAGAAAAAGGAGAGGTGGAAAAACCCAAAAATTTCACTCTTCCGTCTGTTGATTTTTTGCAAAAACCAAACAATAAGGCTCACAGCGTAGATGAGAGCGAGTTAGATGGAAAGATAAAATTTTTAATAGAAAAATTGGCTCACTTTAAAATTGATGGAGATGTAGTAAGAACTTACGCCGGACCTGTTGTGTCAACTTTTGAGTTTAAGCCTGCCGCAAATGTAAAAGTTTCAAGGATTTTAAACCTTCAAGATGATTTGGCAATGGCGCTAAGTGCGGAAAGCATCCGTATTCAAGCTCCAATTCCAGGCAAAGATGTTGTAGGTATTGAGATACCAAATGCAACTGTAGATACTATATACTTAAGAGATTTGCTAGACAGCAAGTTATTTAAAGAGTCATCTTCGCCTCTAACTATTGTTTTGGGTAAAGACATAGTCGGTAGACCTTTTATAACCGACCTTAAAAAACTTCCGCATCTTCTTATAGCAGGAACAACAGGAAGCGGTAAGAGTGTCGGCATAAATGCCATGATACTTTCACTATTGTACAAAAACTCTCCCGACCAGCTAAGACTTCTTATGATTGACCCAAAAATGCTTGAATTTTCAATTTACAATGACATTCCGCATCTCTTAACTCCTGTTATAACAAAGCCGAAACAGGCTATTGTTGCTCTAAACAATATGGTTTTTGAGATGGAACGCAGATATGGGCTTATGAGTGAAAATAGAACAAAAAATATAGAAAACTATAATGAAAAGGTTAAAAAAGAGGGCGGTGAGCATCTGCCTTATATTGTTGTAATTATAGATGAGCTTGCTGACTTGATGATGACAAGCGGAAAAGATGTAGAACACTCCATTGCAAGACTTGCTCAAATGGCAAGAGCTTCGGGGATACATCTTGTTGTAGCTACGCAAAGACCTTCCGTTGATGTTGTTACCGGACTTATTAAAGCTAATCTACCGTCTCGTATATCATATAGAGTAGGGCAAAGAATTGACAGTAAAATCATCTTGGACCAGCAAGGTGCAGAGTCCCTTTTAGGCAAGGGAGATATGCTTTTTACTCCTCCCGGTTCAACCGGTTTAGTTCGTCTTCATGCGCCTTGGAGCACGGAAGAGGAGATAGAGAAGATAGTAAACTTTATTAAGTCTCAAAGAGCACCTAATTATAATAAAAGTTTTTTAGTTGAAGAAAATGAAAACAGCTACTCGTCAAATGATACATACGAAGAGCTAGACCCACTTTTTGACGAAGCAAGAAATGTTATCTTGAGTGATAGAAAAACTTCAATTTCATATCTTCAAAGAAAGCTTCAAATCGGATATAACAAATCCGCAAGACTTATTGAACAGCTAGAAAACGAGGGAATTTTATCTTCGCCAAACTCCAAAGGAATTCGTGAAATTTTATAATGGCTAAAGCACATTTTATTTTTACAAAGTATTCAAACTCCATTAGTGTACATGTTAAAAATCTGGAGCAGCTCTCGGTTGCTCAAATACAGGATATTGAGGCTTTTGTTAGGGAGAGAAAAGGCATTTTTGATTTCAACTCATATATATTTACAATCCAAAAAAGATTGGAATTTAACGAATTTCTTGCATTGATAGCAAAAAGTTCTATTGATGCGACATGCGAAGAGAAGAGTTTAAATGTGCAGCAAAGAGAGAGAGTTGAGTTTGGAAAATACAAGGGAATGCTCTATTGTGATATTCCAGACTCATACTTAATATGGCTAAAAAGTAACTATAGCGGTAAAGATAGAGATACGATAGAAGCCGAATTGAAATTTAGAGGACAGTAATAATATTATTACACGAAAAATGCCGATACTTTAAGGTAAAAGCTTTTATACTTAATCGAATATAAAAATGTGTACCAAAATGGAGGAATTCATAGTATGTCTTATGCAATGAAAAATGTTGAGTGGCGTAGAATGTTTGATAGTGCTCTTGACCCGTTTTTTATGCATGATAAAGATTTTCGTCTTATCCTTGCCAACCGAGCCTATTTTGAGTTTGCGGGCATAACTGAAAAAGAAGCGATAGGAAAGCCGTATTGGGAAGTTTTTCCCAAAGGTTCCGGTCCGATGAAGTCGTGTCTAGAGGCTATGAATATGCAAGGCGGCAGGGGGGGGGAGAGGAGGAACTTCGTCTGCCCGACGGGAAAGTGTTTCTTTCTCGAAGTGTTGCCATAACAGACAAAACGGGAAATTATCTCTACAGCCTTCATAACCTTGTTGACATCACGGTTATTACGCAAGCGCAGGAGCGGATTAAACAGCTCAATCGTCTATACCGTACTGTTTCCCTCGGCGTCCAAGCACTTGTGCGAGCCAAGGATGAAGCCTCGCTTGCGCAGTCAATTTGCGACGCGCTGATTGATAATGGAGTTTACCGCGCCGCATGGGTAGGACTCAAGGGCGACGATGCGAAGAAGTTGATTCACCCGTTGGCGGCAAAGGGGATTACACTCGGGCAACTTAGAGAGCTAGAGTTGACATGGGAGGATAATGAGCAGGGCCAAGCGCCTATGGGAACCTGTATCCGCACGGGGAAAACGATTCGTCATCATAATCTTGTGGATGAAGTACCGCACGATCTTCTTCCGATTGTCTTGGAACTGGATATTGTCGAGTCGATGGCTATCCCGCTCATTGTCGCCGAAAAAGTCATCGGCGCCATAATGGTTAGTGCAACGCAGCATAGTCAGCTCGGAGAGGAAGAGGAAGTTCTGCTGATGGAAATGGCGCGCGATCTTGCCTTTGGTATAAGTAAGCTGCGTGATAACACAGAGCGTATCGACACTTTAGAAAAGCTTGAGGGAAGCTTGGACCATGCCGTTACCGCCATAGCAGCTACGGTTGAGATGAGGGATCCCTATACGGCAGGGCATCAGATAAGAGTTGCCAAACTAGCCGTTGCAATCGCATCGGAGATGGGACTCCCGACCAAACAGACTGAGGGTATTCGTATTGCAGGAATGGTTCATGATATCGGCAAGATCCATGTTCCCGCAGAAATCCTCTCCAATCCTTCAAAGCTTAGCGATGCGGAGTTTTCAATTATAAAAACCCACCCTCAGGTCGGTTACGACATTCTGCATACGATTGATTTTCCTTGGCCGGTTGCGCAAATTGTCCTCCAACACCATGAAAAGATGGATGGTTCAGGATATCCAAATGGCTTAAAAGGAGAAGATATTTTGATTGAAGCCAGAATCCTTTGTGTAGCCGATATCATTGAATCGATGGCATCCCACCGTCCGTATAGACCCGGTTTTGGGATTTTCCCTGCTCTGCAGGAGATTTCACGCAATAAAGGACGGTTGTATGATAAAGATGTCGTTAAAGCTGTAATGACACTGTTTTTAGAGAAAGGTTATGAGCTTTAAGATAGCAGAATATCTCTATATGTTACAAAAGTAAACATATTTAAAACAAAATAGATAGCTATTGTTTCATATAGTAACATACTGTTTTTTGCGTTTCTTTATTTAGTTATAATCCAATTAAATTTTACATACAGGAATAATAATGGCATTTATAGAAGAGTATAAAGCGCATACGCTAGAAAGAGAGGCACTTGGTGTTCCACCGCTGCCTTTAAATGCTGAGCAAGCTGTTGCATTGATTGAGATGATTAAAGAGGGCAAGGGAGATATGGCTCAAAATATCGACCTTCTTACAAATAGAGTTTCACCCGGTGTTGATGATGCTGCTTATGTAAAAGCTGCATTTTTAAATGATGTTGCATGTGAGAAAATCAGCGTAGCCGCAATTGCTCCTGCTAAAGCAGTTGAGATTATGGGTATGATGCTAGGCGGATACAATGTTAAACCTATGGTTGACTCTCTTACTTCAAAAAATAGTGAAGTAGTTGCAGCAGCTAAAGAAGCACTAAAGCATACTCTTCTTGTATATGATGCGTTTAATGATGTAGAAGAGTTGTATAAGGCTGGTAATGCGGCAGCAGTAGAAGTTATGAACTCTTGGGCAAACGCTGAGTGGTTTACATCAAAACCTGCGCTTAGTGAGAAAATGACACTAACTGTATTTAAAGTTCCAGGTGAAACAAACACAGATGACCTTTCACCTGCTTCTGAAGCTTTTACTCGTTCAGATATTCCTCTTCATGCTAACTCAATGTTAGTTGCTAGAATGGATGACCCAATTAACGCTATCAAGAAGCTAAAAGAAAAAGGCAACACGATTGCTTATGTCGGTGACGTTGTAGGAACTGGAAGTTCAAGAAAATCTGGCGTTAACTCTGTTCAGTGGCATATGGGTGATGATATCCCAGGTGTACCAAACAAACGCACTGGCGGTGTTGTTCTAGGCGGAATCATCGCTCCTATTTTCTTTGCTACATGTGAAGATTCTGGTGCGCTTCCGTTAGAGCTTGATGTTTCTCAGATGGAGAGCGGCGATGAGATTACTATTTATCCATATAAAGGTGAAGCTCACAAGGGTGGCAAGTGCATAGCTACATTTAAACTAAACCCAAATACTATAACAGATGAAGTTAGAGCAGGCGGACGTATCCCGTTAATCATTGGTCGTGGTTTAACTGCTAAAGCACGCGGTGTTTTAGGCATGGGTGCTTCTGATGTATTTTTGACTGCTGAACAACCTGCTGATACAGGCAAAGGTTATACTTTAGCTCAAAAAATGGTAGGTCGTGCATGCGGTGTGGCTGGTATTCGTCCAAATATGTATGTTGAGCCTGTAACTTCAACAGTAGGAAGCCAAGATACAACCGGACCAATGACAAGAGACGAAGTTGTTGAGCTTGCTGCGCTTGGTTTTAGTGCTGATTTAGTTATGCAGTCTTTCTGTCACACTGCTGCATATCCAAAGCCTTCAGATGTTGTAATGCACCACACGCTTCCTGATTTTATCTCTAAGCGTTCAGGCGTTGCACTTCGTCCGGGTGATGGAGTAATCCACTCTTGGTTAAACAGAATGGTTCTTCCGGACACTGTCGGAACCGGAGCTGATAGTCATACTCGTTTTCCAATCGGTATATCTTTTCCAGGCGGTTCAGGTATAGTTGCATTTGCAGCCGTTACAGGCTCTATGCCTCTTACTATGCCGGAGTCGGTTCTTGTGCGTTTTAGCGGAGAGCTTCAACCGGGTATCACTCTTCGTGACTTAGTTAACGCTATTCCTCATCAAGCTATCAAAGAGGGACATTTAACTGTTGCTAAAAAAGATAAGAA
Source organism: Sulfurimonas sp. (assembly GCA_030654155.1). Lineage (GTDB taxonomy): Bacteria > Campylobacterota > Campylobacteria > Campylobacterales > Sulfurimonadaceae > Sulfurimonas. Next base: position 20,418 of record JAURYA010000007.1, read on the forward strand.
AAATATCTTTAACGGCCGTATTTTAGAGATTGAGGGCTTGCCAAACCTTAAAGCTGAGCAGGCTTTTGAGCTTTCAGATGCGTCGGCAGAGAGAAGTGCAGCTGCATGTACAGTTCTTTTAAATGAAGAGCCAGTAATCGAGTACCTAAAATCAAATGTCGTTTTATTAGAGCAGATGATAGTTGCGGGATATGAAGATAAGCGTACACTACAACGCCGTATCGATAAAATGAACGAGTGGTTGGCAAATCCGTCGCTTATGAAGCCGGATGCTGATGCAGAGTATGCGGCAGTTATCAATATTGACTTAAACCAGATAAAAGAGCCGATTTTAGCTTGCCCTAATGATCCGGATGACGTTGCAACTCTAAGCGAAGTATTGGCAAGTGACCGTCCTACAAAGATTGATGAAGTATTTGTAGGTTCATGTATGACAAATATCGGTCACTACCGCGCGCTTGGTGAAGTTTTAAAAGGCGAGGGCACTGTTCCTGCACGTCTATGGGTTTGTCCTCCGACAAAAATGGATGAAAAACAACTCATAGAAGAGGGTTACTACGCTATATTTGGCGGTTCAGGTGCAAGAACTGAGATTCCTGGATGTTCTCTTTGTATGGGTAACCAAGCTCGTGTTGCCGACAATGCAGTTGTTTTTTCAACATCAACTCGTAACTTCGACAACCGTCTTGGCAAGGGTGCTCAGGTTTACTTAGGTTCTGCGGAACTTGCAGCAGTTTGTGCTATGCTTGGTCGTTTACCGAGTGCAGCAGAGTACAATGAAATCGTACCTAAGAAAATAGCAGGCAAAGAGGATAAGATTTATAAATATCTTAACTTTAATCTTATCAAAAACTACAAACTATAAAAAAAACAGTGCAGAGATTTTTTCTGCACTGCCTCTAAAATCCACATAAAATTAAGGCTGCAATATAAATTTTCTTTTTTTTTGCTAGAATGTTTAAAATTTAATAATTAGGTTAAAGAAAAATGCAAAAAATATACAAATTTGCCGTCTTAGTTCTTCTTTTGATTGGCGGAGCACTCTTTTTATTCAATAATTTTGTAA
>JAURYA010000037.1 GCA_030654155.1 Sulfurimonas sp.
TTGCGCATCATAAATAGCATTTTGAATCTCATCTTTAATCTCATTTGCTTTTTTGGTAGCTTCATCAATAACAACAACAGACTTCTCAACATTCTCTCCAACACCCATGGCAGTTGTTGAGAGCTCATGAGAGATGGAAGCGTTTTCGCTTGCGCTTGTTTTAGAAGTATCAATTAAGTCTTTTAGCTCTTTTATTAAATCATTGAAACTTCTAGCCATTTGAGAGAGCTCTAGCGGAGCATTTTCATCCACAACTATAGTAAGATTTTTATTGTTTCCTATGTTTAAAAGGGTCTCTTTAAATCTGTCTATCGGTTTAGAGATAGAATTTTTTATGAAATAGAGAGTAAAAATAAGAATAAAAAGAAGAGCAAAAACAAGCGAAGCTGAGATTAGCAATATAGTGTTTTCTGCCGATTCCATTTCCTGAGTATTTAGAGTAATAACATGTTTAAAAAGTTCAAGTTCAACCTCTCTAAGCAGTTCAATTGAAGTAGTTGCAGTTGAAAACCAAACCGATGGCTCTACACCAAAATCACCGGTAATGCCTTTAGTTTGTGCTATATCAATCATCGACATAGTTTTATCTACTGCTTCACCTTTAAATGTGTTTTCATGAAACTTTCTTATCTCATCGGGTGCAAGTGTAGTAAATTTCCGTAAATTCACCTTGTATGCACCAACATTACCGCCAAAAGAGAAGTAAGTATTTCCGGCAAATGTATTTTTAGTAAAAGCACCGTTTAGATTGGCTCTAATCTGTCCAAGCTGCTCTTTTGTTGAAGCTAAGTGAGTATATGCCTGAATAGCATTTCTCTCAGATTTAACATCTATATTGGATGGGATTATTGTAGTAGTATCAATAGTCGCTACGATTATTTTTGTAAAGTTGGCTGCAACCTCTGGGGCGCTCATGGATAGTGAATCAATAGAGGCTCTTTTTTGCTTCAGTTCATTTAACTCATTAAAAATTGAGACATCGCCGCCTGTTTTTGCAAATACTTCTTTAGCCTCTTCAATCGCACTATCAACTTTTTGTCTTATTTCTGGGAGTTTCTCTTTGTTCTTCTCTCCTCCGCTTGCGCTAAAGCCAACACTAAGTCCTCTTTCTATCTGCATATAGTGAATAGCCTTAGCTAAAGATTCCGTTTCTAAAATACGATTTTTTGTTGTTTCCAGAGAGCTTTTTTCATCAAGATGTTCGTTTATTATAAATGCAGACAGTACAAAAATTGCCATTAACGGAATTACCGTTAAAAAGAGCAACCTTGCTTTTATACTTATTTTGTTCATTGTTTTTATCCCTTTTTTATTTTGAAAAAAGATAATAACATAGAGGAGTTTTGCTTTAGTTTATTTATAACAACTTATGATAATTAGTCGCTTAAAGCTGCATCTTTGTTACCTTTAGTGAAACAAAAGATGTTAGAATGACAATAATTTTTTAAAAATAGGAATTTTATATGCCGCTATTAGACAGTTTTAAAGTTGACCACACGATTATGCCAGCCCCAGCAGTTCGCCGTGCAAAGGGAATGAAGACGCCAAAAGGTGATGATATAACAGTATTTGATTTGAGATTTGTGCGTCCTAACAAAGAGATACTCTCTTCAGATGGTATTCACACGCTTGAGCACCTTTTTGCCGGATTTATGAGAGACCACTTAAATTCTAGCAATGTAGAGATTATCGATATCTCTCCGATGGGTTGTAGAACAGGTTTTTATATGAGCCTAATCGGCACGCCGGATGAGAGAGTAGTGGCGGATGCATGGAGAGCTTCAATGGAGGATATACTGGGCGTTAAAGAGCAAAAAGATATTCCTGAGCTTAATGTTTATCAGTGCGGAACATACAAAATGCACTCACTCAGTGATGCAAAAGAGATAGCAAGAAAAGTGTTAGAGCGCGGAATCGGCGTTATGGACAATGATGCATTAGCGCTTGATGAGTCAAAGGTGGAGAAGTAACATGTACGTTTTAATTCCGATGGATAGCGATGATATAGAAGAGGCGTCACTCGTTAAGATAAACGATGTAAAAGTATGGGCACAGCTGCTTATAGAAGAGGGCAAGGTTATAGAGATAAACCATAACATCGACAAAGATGCGTTTGAGAACTACTCTCAGGCAGCAATTGTTATAGACGACAACGAGTATGTATGGCCGTTTATGGAGCAAAATATGATGGTTTTGGTTGCTCATACGCAGAGAAGTGTTGATGATATACTCGAGGCCTATATGTTTAAAGAGCTTCACGATTTGGCGTATTGATAGAACAGAGTTTTATGTCAAATTTAGAGCAATTTAGAAAACTTTTCAATCCGCTTCCCGGCAATCACTATCTGCACGTCACCACCGAAGCAGACGATATCGCTTTCTTGTTTGATGAGATGATGCAGAAAGTCGGAGGCAAGTTTAACCTTGCGATATACTCAGAAATCACGCTACATGTAGAAAAACCATCAAATGCAAATATACAATATATCCAAGATTTCAAACAGCCCTTTCGCGCACTTCCAAGAGACCATGACATAGTCGTAATCAAAGATATACTCTATGCCCACCAAAACCCGAAAATGATTTTAAAACTTGCATACACTACGCTTGCAAATACCGCAAATATCGTAATCATAGAGAAAAAAGGCGTTATGGATATTGAGGCTGTGAAAGAGATGCTTGAAGAGCATGAGTTTCGCGCCCCAAATGAGATAGATATCATAGATGGGTATGATTTGGTCATGGCAAAAAAGATGCATATGTGGGGGAACGGGTTGTAAAAAGTGGAGATCCATTCACAGGGGTATAATTGAAAACAAGCATAATAAAATATGATATAATACTAGGAAGTGGAGGGGTTTATTATGATGCACTTAGCAATAGAAGAGCCAAAAATAGAGCAGTTTTTTCATCACTCAAAAGATGAAATCATGAAAGCATTAAAATTTATCGTAGATAATGACATAAAAGATTTTTCAATAGACTCTAAAAGTTTAGAACTCTCAACTGAACAAAAAGCGGAGTTAGATTCAAGAATCTCATCATTTCATAATGATAGAGAGACGGGTCGTTCGTGGGAAGAAGTAAAGAGTGATTTGATAAGATAATTGATGAAAATTAAATTACACGCAAAAGCAGAGCAAGATTTGCAAGAAGCGTTAGATTATTATTTTGAGATTGATTCAAAATTAGAAAAAAAATTTATAAGCCACCTTGAGCAAATATTCAACAAAATATTAAAATTTCCAAATTTATATCCATTTGAGACAAAAACAGCACAAAAAACTTTAATGAGTACATTCCCGTATATTGTAATATATGAACAATATGAAGATATTATTATGATTTTGGCTATCTTTCATACAAGTAGAAATCCTATAAAATGAAAATTTTTAACGACTCCCTCCACTCAATGGTTTTAAGCGAAGATGGAAGCTATACGGCTTACTCAAAAGAGTACGGCGAACACTACCACTCTACAAAAGACGGTGCGCTTTATGAGTCGCTTGTCAAACATGTGGAGCCTGCGTTTAAGATAAAACAGAATCAAGATGAGATAAACATTTTAGATATATGCTTCGGTCTGGGTTTTAACACTTTGGCAACGATTTACTATCATAAAAAAAATTCTCTTACTTCAAAATTAAATATCTACTCTCCAGAGCTTGACTCATCCTTGGTAAAATCGCTAAAGAGTTTTACATATCCAAAAGAGTTTGAGGAGTTTAGGCATATTATCTCTATCCTAGCAGAAAACGGAATTTACAGCGATGAAAATCTACATGTAGAGATTTTTTTGGGAGATGCGAGAGAGTATGTCAGAGGCTTTGCGCCACAAAAGTTTGACATCGTATATCAGGATGCATTCTCTCCCGCTTCAAACCCGACATTATGGACGAGAGAGTATTTTGGCGAGATAAAAAACGTTATAAAAGAGGATGGGATTTTAACAACTTATTCAATAGCGCTTCAGGTAAGAGCCGCTCTTTATGAGAACGGTTTTAATCTATATCTAAACAGCGGAGAGGGTTTTAGAGATGCTACGGTGGCGTCACAGACGGAGCTAGAGGGGTTTATAGATGTGGATGTGAAACATAAAATTTCATGCAATCCACATATAAAATCTTTGAGGGATTAAGTTCTAAATTTATCAAGTTGGGTTTTTAGAGTTTGGCTGATTGCGTAGAGCTCATTTGAACTTGTTGATATATTTAAAGCATTGTCTCTGTTTTGATTGACAATTATATCGATGGATGAGATGTTATTTAAAATCAACTCCGCCTTTTGCTGTACATCTTGTGTACTTTGCAGCGAAGATGTCGCCAAATCAGCCGTCGTAGTTATAATATCTTTTGTCTGCTGGAGTTTTTCTCTCATAACCTCGGAATCATCGCTAAGGGCTCTTGTTTTTTCAACATTTTGATTCATTTGGCTGCTTGCGTCCGCTATAGATTGAGTAATAACGCTTATGTTTGTATTGATTTCGCTCACACCTTTTTGGGTGCTTTCTGCCAGCTTTCTAACTTCATCTGCGACTACGGCAAAGCCACGCCCATGCTCTCCGGCGCGAGCCGCTTCAATGGCTGCGTTTAGGGCTAAAAGATTTGTTCTATCAGCAATATCTTCTATGATTCCAAGAACTTCGCTGATTTTTTTTGCATCATTTGTAAGCTGGTTTAATTGGGATGCGATATCCTCTTCAACCTGAGCATTTTTTTGGATTTTATCAACTATCTCTAAAACATTAGCTTGCAACTCTTGAAGATTATTTTGGGCTTTTGATGTAACCTCTTGCGTTTTTTGAACATTTAGAGTTGTTGTTTGAAGCTTTTCTTTCATTTCGTCGCTCATGCTTTTTGTTGCATGAACAAGTTCAAACTCCTGCGTTGAACCGTCGCTGATTGAGGATGCGCTGTTTTTCATATCCTGCGCACATGTGCCGTTTGAATCTGATGAATTTTTTGCTTCACTTATAGCTTTGCGAACCTCGCTAAGAAGTTTCGTAAATGCAGTTGAGACCTCTCCGAGCTCATCGTTTTTCTTGTAGCATGAACTCTCATTGGATAAATCCAGTGTTTTTAGTGTGGAGACAATACCCTCTCTTATGGAAGAAATACCGTCTTTTATAAATTTGTAAAGTCTGAAGTTTAAAGTTGCCGATACTAGAATAAAAAATATAATCAGAATCAAAATATCGTAAAAAGTCTTCTCTAGCGAGGATGACGTTTTGTTGTATATGGTTTGAATTTTGTTGTTGACTTTTTGCTTGATAGTATTGAACTCTTTGTTGATAATTGCACTTGAGAGAGCCCATTCGTTTGAGGCAATTTTCGCTAAAACTTCTTTATCCTCTTTGTTGTACGCCTTTTCTATATCATCTAAAATTGCAGTCGAATTTTTGTATTCGTTTATTATGGTATCAAACGAGTTTCTTATCTTTTCATCTTTGTAAAATGAGCTCTTTGTGACATTTTGTATAACAAGTTCCAAGTTCTTTCTAGTCTCTATTAACCCTATTCTAGCACCTTCAAAAGCTACGATTCCCGTCAGTGCATTTGAGATATTGTTTTGAATGGAGTTAAAATCATTAATCGCGGCTAGAAGTTCATTTTGCGGTTTAAAGTTATCTTCATATATGGTTTGGAGCGCGTGTTCTCCATCATACGAAGCGTTTAGTGAGAAGTAGCCAAGAACGCCCATACTGATTATAACTACAAATATATTGCTTAAAAGTTTTTTTGATATTAGCAGGTTATCTTTATGTATAAGTGCTTTAAATATAAAAAAGAGCGCTGCAACAATGGCGATGGCAATAGCTGACATTAACGGAATATAAGTAGATAAATCATCCTGCACGTCCTCAACTTTTTCTTCCGTTACAACATTTACTCCATTAATTTTTAGACCATCGGTTTTCCATTTAGCTATTCCCTCTTGAAGCCAAAAAACATTTTTATATCCATCTTTAACACTGAGAACCGCCGCTTTGTATGATTTCCAGCACTTTATTCCGTTGCAGTAGAAGATAAGTTTTGTCTGTTTGTCTTGTGGAAGTCTTGAGTTGAGGTAGGTGTCTTTGGAGCTGTCAAACTCTGCTATTTTATTTTCTTCTCCGCCTTTTTCATCATAGTAGGCAGATATTGCACCCTCTATTCTCTCTATTGCATACTCTGGAACTTTTCTGGTATCTACAAACACCGCACCCTCTTTTTGCATGGATAGCGCTGTTTTTGTATCTACAAGAGTTACTCCGTATTTAGAAGCAGTTAAAGAGTCCGGTGTGTCTGGCTTTGCGAAAGCGTGAAGAGAAAATATAGTTGCAATTAGCAGGAAGATTTTTAAAAAGTTCATTGACGAAACCTTGATAAATTTATTTTTAGTTTTATAGTATATCAAAAAGTGATAAGATAATTACAAAAACAGTCCATGTTTTGTCAGTTTTTAATATCTGGCAGATATGGATTCTACTTCGTCCCAGCTTAGGATGTTTTTTTTGTGTGAGATTATGTGTGACACGTATCTTGCAAACATATCGGTTTCGATATTGACATGTGAGCCTTTTTTATAGTTTTTAAAAATCGTCTCTTTCATGGTGTGCGGGATAATTGTAAGCCTGAAACTATCAGGAAATACATCATTAACAGTCAAGCTCACACCGTCAACGGTTATGGAGCCTTTGGGGACAATATATGGAATAAATTTTTTATCTACATGTATAAAAATATCAAAAGAGTTGCCGCTGTTTTTTATCTCTTTTATCTCGCCTATTGCATCGATGTGACCTTGAACAATGTGCCCCTCAAATCTATCTCCCATCATCATGGCAGGCTCGATGTGAACCTCATTTTTAAAGTTCTCCATTGCTAAGACTTTTTGGCTCTCAGGAGATAGCTCAACACTAAAGCCATCTTTTTCCACTTTAATTACCGTAAGGCAGGCTCCGTTTATTGCGATGGAGTCGCCAAGTTTTGCTTTATGTTTGGCACGTATGCTAAGCGTACTTCCCGCTAAACTTTTAACATGTGCAATTTCGCGTATTAATCCTGTAAACAAGTGTTTTCCTTCTAGTTTATTCTTTAGCAAGCAACTTGCAGTGTAAGATTTCCAAGTAAATCTTGGGAATCGATAGAGAACCATTTTGAATCAAAAAACAATTTTGCCCTCTTCTTGAAGACCTTTTATAATCTCTTTTGCCTTTACATGCCCTTTGTAGGCTGCCTTTCGGCACAAGTCAAGCGCTTTGTCATGGTCTTGTTTGCATCCAAAACCTTGGTCGTAGAGTTGACCTAAGTTGTAAAGTCCCTCAGCCAGTCCGCCCTCAGCAGCCTTAGAAAAACAGATAAAACATCTAGCCTCGTCCATTGCAACACCGTGACCCTCTTTGTATAAAACGCCTAGATTGTTAAAAGACTCTAAGTGTCCACGTTTCGCTCCCTCTTCATACCAAAAAGCAGCCTCGGAGTAGTTTTGCAGACAGCCCAAGCCGCGCTCAAGCATAAGCGCTACCTCATACATGGCAGGCGGAACCTCTCTAGTAGCCGCTTCCATAAAAAGCTCATGAGCCTTAAACTGGTCGTGTGTGACTCCGTTAAGCCCGTTCATATATAAAATTGCCAGATTAAAAAGTGCATAAGGCTGTTTAAGCTCTGCGGCTCTCTCGTAAAATTCAAGAGCTTTTGCTTCGTCTTTTTGGCACCCCTGCGCATTTTGGTACATGTAGCCCAAAGATGTCATAGCATCGGCATCACCGTTGTTTGCAAGCTCTGTATAGAGCGTAAGGGCAGTTTTAAAATCTTTATTGTTATACGCTTCGTGTGCTTTTTTTATCATTCGCTTAAACCATATTTATAATATATTGTTCAAATGATACTCAAAAATGATAAAATTCGGCTAAAGAAAATAATGGAAAACATATGAATTATGATGTAATAGTAGTCGGCGGCGGACATGCCGGAGTTGAAGCCTCTCTCTCATGTGCTAGAATGGGAGCTAAAACCCTCCTTGTCTCTATGCTTGCCGAAAATGTCGGAGCAACAAGCTGTAATCCAGCAATCGGCGGCTTGGCAAAAGGTCATCTAGTCCGCGAGATAGACGCGCTTGGCGGAGAGATGGCTCTTATAACGGATGAAGCAGGTATACAGTTTCGCATACTAAATGAGACAAAAGGTCCTGCCGTGCGCGGAAGCCGTGCGCAGATAGATATGGACAGATACCGCGTTATTGCTAGAAACAAAGTCCTAACTACCCCAAACCTTGATTTGGTTCAAGAGATGGCAGAGTCGCTCATCATAGAAGATGGCGAGGTAAAGGGTGTTAAAACAAACCTCCTAAATGAGTACAAAGCTAAAAAAGTAGTTATTACCAGCGGTACGTTTTTGAGAGGCGTTATACATGTCGGCGAGATAAAGCAAGTCGGCGGAAGATTCGGCGAGCAGAGCAGCGAGGGATTGAGCCTCTCGCTTAGAGAGTGCGGACTTGAGATGGGTAGACTAAAAACAGGTACATGTGCTAGGATAGACGCTTCTTCTGTTGACTTTTCTGTTATGGAGATACAACACGGCGATGAGGCTCCAAGCCCTTTTAGCTTCAGAACCCCGCGCGAAGAGTTTAGAGAAACCAAAAAACAAATCCCATGTTTTATAGCATATACAAACCAAAATACTCACGATATTATAGAGAGCAACTTCTACCGTGCGCCGCTTTTTACGGGTCAGATTGAGGGAACGGGACCGAGATATTGCCCAAGCATAGAGGATAAAATCAACCGATTTCGCGACAAAGATAGACATCATCTTTTTTTAGAGCCACAAACGATGGAGGCAACAGAGTACTACATAAACGGCATGAGCACATCGCTGCCGCCTGATGTTCAGCAAGATATGATTCACTC
>JAURYA010000024.1 GCA_030654155.1 Sulfurimonas sp.
ATCTCGCCATTTTCACGAACAATGCGATGCTCAACATAGTAACCGCGCTTCTCTTTAATAGATAGCATGTAGGTACTGTTTACCATCTCTATATCTTCAGGATGCACATACTTTAAAAATGCCTCATAGGTTGCACTAAACTCCTGCGGCTCTAAACCAAATATGCGGTAAACCTCATCAGACCAGTAGAGAGTGTTCTTGACTAGATCAAGCTCCCAATGTCCAATACTTGCAAGTGCTTGTGCCTGCATAAAGCCCGAGTAGAGTTTTTTGCAGTACTCTTGTTTCGATAAAACATCAGAGATTGTCTCAAAATCACTAGATAGCTGCATCTTACATACTTCCTTTTTTACTTTCTTCTAAACAGTCAAGTATTTTAGCATAGAGATACAACGGAATGGTTTATTTTGATATAATTTCACCACTTATTTTTTAGGATAACAATGATTGATTTAAAACTACTACAAAAAGATTTTCACAGCGTTAGCGATAAACTTATCCGCAAAGGCGTTGATGTTAAACTTCTTGACGACTTAAAGAAAAAAAATGAAGAATTAAAAGTTGCAAAAGTTGATTATGAGACTCTTCAAGCAGCCCAAAATGCGATGAGCAAAGAGTTCGGCATTTACAAAAAAGAGGGCAAAGATGTAAGCGAACTCAAAGCCAAAGTCGATGCAAATAAGATAAAAATAACCGAAGCGCTAGAGATTCAAAGAGTAAAGCAAGAGGAGTTAGAGTCCATTGCTATGTCTATTCCAAACATACCTGATGATGATGTTCCAGATGGCGCGGATGAGAGCGAAAATGTAGAGATTAAAAAGGTTTTGACTCCAAAAGAGTTTAGTTTCACTCCAAAAGAACACTGGGAGTTGGCTGAACAAAACGGATGGATAGATTTTGAGCGAGGCGTAAAACTGGCAACCAGCCGCTTTAGCGTCTCATTTGGAATGGGTGCAAAACTCGAACGAGCACTTATTAACTTTATGCTAAATTTTAACTCAAAGAGAGGTTTTGAAGAGGTCAGTGTTCCATCTCTTGTAAACAGAGCCGCCCTAGAGGGAACAGGTCAGCTTCCTAAATTTGAAGATGATTTATACAAGATACAAGACCAAGAACTTTTTTTAATCCCGACAGCGGAAGTTCCTGTTACGAACCTCTACCAAGATGAGATTTTAATTCCCTCTCAGTTGCCGATAAAAATGACGGCATACACATCATGTTTTAGAAAAGAGGCAGGTGCCGCAGGAAGGGACACAAGAGGTATGATACGCCAGCATCAATTTCACAAAGTTGAACTAGTCAGCATCTCAAAACCAGAAGATAGCGATAAGATTTTTGATGAGATGGTTCAAACTGCTTCTGATTTACTAAGCGCGCTTGAGCTTCCTCACCGCCTTGTAACTCTTTGTGCCGGCGATTTAGGGTTTGGCGCAGCAAAAACAATTGATTTGGAAGTTTGGCTGCCTGGACAAAATAGTTACAGAGAGATAAGTTCAGTCTCTAACACCAGAGAATTTCAAGCCAGACGTGCAAAAATAAGATACAAAGACGGAGATAAAAACTCTTTTGTTCATACACTTAACGGCTCATCACTAGCTGTTGGCAGAACACTGGTGGCAATTATGGAAAATTTCCAAAACGAAGATGGAACTATCACGATTCCAAAGGCGCTTGAGCCCTACATAAACTAATTTTATGGTACCTTTTTTGCTTTAAAAAATAAAATATAGTAACTGACTTTACGCACTTTTAATAAAAGTGTGTAAAATGCCTTGTAATTCTCGAAAAACAAAGTTTTTCGTAGCTTTAGGGGGTTATAGGGACATCTGTCCCTGCCAGTAAAACGGACGCGTTCGTTTTAGTGCATAACATCAGATAACAAGGTAAATAATGGCAGATGGATTAGAAGAAGAGATAATAATTATTGAAGACAGTGATGCTGCCTACGATAGTGCCTCTTCGAGCAAGTCGGCAACGGACAAAGGTTCATCATCTAAAAATAAAAAAAAGCTGCTCTTTATTGGGATTGGGGTCGGCGCTCTCTTAATAATAACAGTTATCTCCGTTGTACTTCTTAAATCATCAAAAAAGCCTGTTAAAATCTCCATGGATAATGCACAGGAGAAGTTGGGAAAAGAGCCTCTAGAGACGGTAGAACCGAGTAAAATAGAAAATATGATAGCTAAAGCCGACTATCTCTACTCAACCGGCTCTAAAAGTGAAGCTCTCTCTTTGTATGAGAAGATAGCACACTACAGCGAGGCCGTATCAGCATATAACCTCGGTGTTGCACAACTTAAAGATGCCCAGTATGAAACAGCTTTAAGCACCTTTCAAAAAGCAATACAAAATAATGAAAAAAGATGTGTAAGCGCCATTAATGCGGCTGTCTGCTCGCTCTATTTAGGAAACGAAAAAAGTTTTAAATACTATATTGATTTAGCTTATGCTTATCTGCCGCAAGAGAGGCAGTCACCGCTCTACTCTTACTACTACACGCTTATCAACTACTACAACGGCAACTATCTTGAAGCTCTTAGCGCACTTAAAAATCCAACTACTGATGAGTACGCAAATGTACAAAACAACTTAAATTCAAAAATAAATGCTCTTTTTGATAATGATCAAAAGGCAATAGAGAGCCTTGTAAAAAATGAATCTCCTACAAACAGTTTTAGTTTGGGATTGCTTTATGCAAGAGTCGGGAATTTAACGCTGGCAAAACAGCATCTTTCAAATGCTATTAAAAGCGGCATTAAACCTATGGAAGCTCAACTTGCAATTGGATATATAGATCTAAAAGCCGGTCAAATTCAAGAAGCGGCAAAGGAGATAGAGAATGTAACAGATCTATTTGGGGAAGAGGTTTATAAACCTTACCCTATTACTGTAGAACTAAAAGATTCTCTCTTTGATTCAGAACGTGCTCAAAAACGATATAGAAATGTTATCAGCAGCTCAAAAGAGATAAATTATCAAAAAATATTCTATTTTTCGCCATATAAAATTTTCAATGCAAATCAAACTATAGACTATATACGAAAAGGAACTGCAAATATTTTTATCGACAATATAGATTCTGCAAAAGAGTATTTGGAAAAAAGTTCTTCATCTTCAAGTGTAAATATAGGAATTGTAAAGGCAATCAAAAACGCACTCTCATTTAAACTAAGAGAAGCAAATGAATTATTGCAACAGTTAGTTGAAATTCAGCCTAAACACTCAATTCTGCACTACAATCTAGCTCTTACATATGCACAGATGGGAAATATGGTTGATGCACATAAACACTTTGTACGCTCCTATAATCTGGATGCAAAAAATTATACATCCGGAATATATGCGGTTATGTGTTCTCAGCTCATCAATAAAGAAAGTCCTAAATTGTTATCAATTATTAAAGATGCTGTCTCTCTGGAGAAGTCTTCTGAAGATATAGAGCTCTATAAAACTCTGCTCCTAATTAGTGAAGATAACTTTATAGCGGTAGCTGATTGGCTTGATAAAGATTATAAGCAGCGACCTCTCTATTTGGCTCTAGATATAATAATAGCCCTAAAACAAAACAATATAGAATCAGCAAAAAAATCAGCAAATAAACTTACTATCATGCTTCCTAATGAGATACTGCCCCATATGATGTACATAGACGCACATTTCAACAAACATATTCCAATAAAGTATGCGAGCGAAGTTATGAACTATCTAAAAGTTCAAAAACTTAGTTTTAACGATCTATATTTTGGCGCACATATAACAAGATATCTGTATATTCAACAAAATCTTATAACAGGAAAACTATATTTTTTAAGAGAACAGTTAAAGCAGGCGCTAGCATCAACAACTAATCAAACGCATGAATTAACAAGTGCCCTAGCACTTGCCTCACTCTACGACAAAGCTTATGAGGAGTCATATACACTCTATAACAATCTGATTGACAATCTAAAAGTAAGAGATTCTCAAACTCTGTTTCTGGGTGCCGTTGCTTCTACTGCGGCAAATCACCACGCCAATGCAATAGCTCTTTTAGAACTCTCTAAAATGAAAAATCCTGATTTTTTAGAGAGCAGATATGCGCTTGGTCTCCTCTATCTTGAAGCAAAAAATAACAAGGGTGCAGCGGTTCAGCTCTCAAAAATAAATAAAAATAATTTTAATTCTGAATATTTCAACTTTAGTATTGATGTTGATAAATTAATGCATGAGAAGAGTCAGTCTCAAAACTGAAATTTACTTTTTACTCTCGCTTGTAAAATAACCGATAAGAGTTTCTGAAGCTGTAAGCTCACTGCCTATACCGATATTTAATCTAAAATTATGTGGTAAGTATATTGCCGTTACTCCGTTTATCATAAGACCGTATCTTGTGCCCTGCAATAAATTTTGAGCTTTTATAATATCAATATCAATAGTTTCAAAACTCTGTTTTAGCTTATGTATAATTTTTATTTTATTTAATGATTTTGTATCACTGAAAATCAATTCTGCATTTTCATTAATACTCTTTGAGAGTGGACTTAACGCAGAGAGTCTTGCGCCTTTTCGTATCTCTATATGTTCCAATGATGATGTAAATGGAACCCTTAGCAGAGATACATTTAAATAACTCCCCTCTATCTCTACTTTATAGCCACTGTTTTCCTCGTCATGCAACTCTTCAATAGAGATAACGGTTCCATCAACTGGGCTTACTATACTGTTTTCTTGGTAAAGCATACTTTGTCTCTCTGGATTTCTAAATACATAAACAAAAAACATCATTGCTACAAAAGCCAAAAACTGTAAAAATTCAAAATTTAAAAATTTAAAAATCAATAACAGTGCAATAGACCCGATTAGGTAGTTCCAACCCTCTCTTGCAATCGGTAAAAGATTACTTTTCATCTGTTTCCTCGCTGTCCTGCTTTGTATTTTTATCACCCTCTGCCATCTTCGCATCAGCTTTTAACTCTTCTTCTATATCATCGACAACTATATTTACCTTGGACACCAAGTTATTTTCTTTTTCAAATGCAATAATAATATTTCTAACTTCTTCGCCGGTTATATTCTCTTTTTTGTAAAGAAGCTTCACCATGCTCTCTATTGCAGGCTTATATTCTTGAAGCCTTTTTACAACATCTTTATATCTTTCCTGAAGTGATGATTTAATAAATTCATCCATATTCTCTGCCATTTTGTCGCTATACTCTCTGGTAGTTTGATTCATTCCTCCCAAAAATGAGTGTCTGCTTTTTTCTAAAACCATAAGTCCGGCAACATCGCTCATTCCATAAGTCTGAACCATCGATTTAATAATATCGGTAGCGCGTTCCAAATCATTTCCTGCGCCAGTCGATATTTCGCCTATAAACACCTCTTCAGCCGCACGCCCTCCAAGAAGAACATCTACTTCTGCCCAAAGTTCATGTTGCTGCATCATAAACTTATTTTCCTCTGGTGTATTAAGAGTATAACCCAAAGCTGCCAAACCACGAGGAACAATTGAAACCTTTGAAACTTTTTTAGCTCCCTTGGTTGTCTCAGCTAAAAGTGCATGTCCGCTCTCATGATATGCTACAATTTTTTTCTCTTTAGGATTAATACGGCGAGATTTTTTAGCAAGTCCGGCTAAAGCACGCTCTACTGCCTCGTAAAGGTCTTTTTGGGTTACTGTTTTTTGGCTTTTTCTGCCTGCTAAAAGTGCTGCTTCATTGATTATATTTGCCAAGTCTGCACCCGCTAAACCAGCTGTTAGACGAGCAACCTCTTTAAGATCAACATCCTGATCCATTTTTACGCCTTTAACGTGAACCGTTAAAATTTTAATACGACCTTCATAATCAGGTTTGTCAACGAGAACTTGTCTGTCAAAACGCCCTGGACGCAGAAGCGCCTGATCAAGTATCTCAGGTCTATTTGTTGCTGCGAGAATTATAACAGGAGTATCGGTTCCAAAACCGTCCATCTCAGCTAAAAGCTGATTAAGCGTTTGTTCTCTCTCATCATTTCCGCCCATATTTGCACCCGCTGAACGGCTTTTGCCTATTGCGTCTATCTCATCTATAAATATTATGCTCGGTGCATCTTTTTTTGCCTGCTCAAACAAGTCGCGAACACGAGCTGCCCCAACCCCTACAAACATCTCGATAAAGCTTGAGCCTGTCACAGAGAAAAATGGCACATCAGCTTCGCCCGCAACAGCTTTAGCCAAAAGCGTTTTACCGGTACCGGGACTGCCGACTAGCAAAACACCTTTTGGTATCTTTGCGCCAATCTCTACGTAGCGGCCAGGATATTTTAAAAAGTCAACTATCTCTTGTACTTCCTCTTTTGCCTCTTCAACACCTGCAACATCATCAAATTTTGTTTTTGGTTTTTCTGAGTTAATCATTTTTTTAGAAGTACCCATTCCCAAAATTCCGCTGCCCATACTTTTTTGCATACGTCCTGCGAAAAACATCCATATAGCTATAATAATTAAAAATGGAAATAGCCATCCAAACATCTCTGTAAACCAGTTTGTTTCGCTAAAACCGCTATATTCTATGCCTTGCTTATCCAACTGCTCTGTTAATTTAACATCGCTTGGTACAATCCTTGTTGTATAAAGTGTAGAGTTATCAGCTGAGTAGGCTTTAATGTAACTCTGTCCAATATCAACTTTGTTTACACCCTTTGTTTCTATTAAGGATTTTAACTCGGAGTAACTTATCTGTTTAGCTTTTTTGGTTCCGACCGGTGCACTCTCAGTGGTGCTGTTTTCACCTATTAAAGCTTTAAAAAGCAAAATAATTACTACTGAGAATATTGCAAAAGTAATCAGTGGGTTTTTATTAAAAAAATTATTATCTTTGTTGTTGTTATCTTTGTTTTGCATATCTATCTTTTACCTTGCTTTTAGTATTAATGTAACCCATTCGTCCTGAGCTATTTTTTCTAGAATTTCAAAATCTTGATAAAATTTCAAAACTTTTGATTCATATTTATCTAATATTCCAGACAATACAAGAATTCCGTTCTTTTTTAAAACACTCTTTAAATCATTTGCTATAAAAATTAAAACGTCTGCGACTATATTTGCCACTACAATATCATAACTCTCTTTAGTCATGCTGCAAGAGCCTTCCCAAAGATTGTTGAACTTTACACCGTTTAGCTCGGCATTGAGTGTGCTGTTCTCTATACATGCGATATCCGTGTCGCAGGCATCTACTAGAGCGCCGAGCTTTATTGCCGCAACGCCAAGTATTCCGCTTCCGCAGCCTACATCTAAAACTCTGTCGCCATTTTTTACATATTTTGCAATAGCTCTTAACGCCGATGCGGTTGTCGGGTGGTGTCCCGTACCAAATGCCAAGGCAGGATCTATTGCTATATTTATTAAATCCTTGCTTGGCTCATCCCACGTTGGATGAATATAAAATTTATCAATACTAAGCGGCTGAACACTATCTTGATAAACCTTTACCCAGTCGCTACTTTTAAGTTTTGTCTGCTTGCATTCAAGCTCTATGTTTTCTCCGGTTGCCTTTTGCAAAGCCTCCCTGAACTGCTCTAATCCCCATACGATAGTGTCAAGTTCATCATCACTTCTTATAATAAAACCATCGTCAGTCTCTTCGAAACCGATCGGTAAAGTATCTGCTAAAAAATCTGAGAAGAGAGCGTGATGAGAAGATATATTGACAACTAATTCAAAGTAATGCTCTTGCATTACACCTCAATACCCATAACAGCACCAAGTTTTTCTTTTAAAACTTGAGGAGTAAATGGCTTAACGATATAGTTGTTAACACCGGCCTTTAAAGCAGTTATAACCTCTGCCTTGCCACCCTCGGTAGTTACCATAATTATAGGCAAATCTTTAAAACGGGCATCAGCACGAACTTTTTTAACGAGTTCCAGTCCGTTCATCTCAGGCATATTCCAATCCGTGATTAACATATCAACATTTGGATTTTTATCTAAAGCATTCCATCCCTCAACACCGTCACCACCCTCAAGTATATCCTCATGACCAAGTCTTGAGAGGGTATTTTTTATAATACGACGCATAGTGGAGCTATCATCAACAACAAGTAATTTCAAATGAAATCCTTTTCTTCAAATATTTGCAAATTTAATCAATAATGATACCTAAATTTTATTTATTTTACGATTAAGTAGAGCTTAACCAAATCGCTTGAACATCTTTGGCAGGTCGAGAGTTCCCTCATAATATGCCTTACCTATAATAACACCATCGACTATATTTGTAGAGACCAGAGCTTCAATATCACTCTCATCTTTAACACCGCCGCTGGCAATTGTGCTAATTCCACTTGCTCTTGCTATTTCTACGGTAAACTCGACATTTACTCCGCTGAGCGTTCCATCCTTTGAAACATCTGTGCATATAATTGCTTCAACACCTGCATTAGCAAACTCTCTTGCTAAATCAGTCGCTCGCATAGAACTAACCTCTCCCCACCCCTCAACGGCTACAAATCCATTTATAGCGTCTATTCCGACTGCAATTGGATATTTTGCCGCCATCTCTTTAACAAACTTTGAATCTTTAACCGCTATTGAACCTAAAATAATTCTATCTATCCCTATTTCAAGCATCTTTTTAATTGTAGCTTCATCTCTGATTCCGCCGCCAAGTTCAAGTTTTACATTGCAATTTTGTCTGATTTTTATAATCTGCTCTAAGTTTTTCGGTTCACCTGCAAACGCACCGTTTAAATCAACCAAATGCACCCACTGGGCACCCATCTCTTCAAACTTCTTTACAAGCATCCAAGGCTCATCTGAGTAAATTTTAGCGCTATCCATAAGACCTTTTGTCAGTCTTACAGCCTTTCCGTCTTTTAAATCAATTGCCGGGTATAAAGTCATGCATTTTCTCCTTAATTTTATTTCATACCCTCAAGGGGCACCTAGTAAAATGAAGGAAACCTCCATTTAATTAGTTCGATAAAGGAACAAAGTACCTTTATCTTCGCTTACGCCGCTAAGGCGACTAAAGCTTGGCTCTTTGAGCCAGAATTTACAGTTTTATATTGATAAAATTTTCCAAAATTTTAAGCCCATTGGTATGGCTTTTTTCAGGATGCGGTTGAATTCCCATAACATTTTTGTGTGCTACCGCCGATGCAAATTCATAACCATATATAGTTTTGCCGAGAACATCATCCTCATTTTCACACACTGCATGATATGAGTGTACAAAATAGAGGTAATGCTCTTTGTCCAAACCTTTAAAAAGCGGGTGCTCTTTTGTAAACATTCTATTCCAGCCCATATGAGGAACTTTTAAAGGTTCGCTGAATTTAGATATATCAAAAGCTATAACCTTCCCTTTTATAAGTCCTAGTCCTTCATGGTTTCCGAACTCTTCACTGCTCTCAAAGAGAAGCTGCATACCAAGACATATGCCAAGTATCGGCTTTGAACTTGCTGCATACTCTTTTATAGCTTCGATCATATTTCGCTCTCGCAAATGTTCCATAGCATCCGGAAATGCACCTACTCCCGGAAGTATAAGCTTCTCATAATCTTTAAATTTATCTGGATTGCTCTCAACAACCGTATCGGCACCCAGTTTGGCAAAAGCGTTTTGAACACTTGCCAAATTTCCCATATTGTAGTCAACGATTCCTATCATTCTTCAATCTTTAATTTAGTAAATTTTATATACACCGCTAAAGTTACCAGCAGCATCGAAACACCGGCGACTATATACATAGCATAAACCAATTTTTCCGGGTCCGTTATTGCAAATTTAAACACCAGCATCAACGCTTCTATCGACAGCGCTATAATAATTGAACCCAAAAATCTAACCATTGTTTTATGCGGTCCGGAGATGCTGTGCTCCTTATTCCTGCCCAAAATCTCCTCTTCTATAAGAGTTTTTGCAAGATCAAATATAGCCAATGCAAGTGTTAATAAAATTGTTGCTTCAAATACATCTTTTATCTCAAAATGATCAGGCGTTATCTCGTATACAAAAAAGCTCTGTACCCCTTTAAAAAACAGAAGTATTGCAACTGCTATAAGCGCAAATGAAAATATTGCATATGAGTACTTAAAGAGGTTTATGAAAAATTTATCTGAAACCGAAGAGCGAGAAATTTTAATAACTTCGTTAAGCGGCATATCTAAACAAGCTACATACTTTAGCTCGCCGTGTTCATCAAAAATAGGCTGTGACGCAGTTACAGTCAACTCTCCCGTTATAAGAGACGGATACGGGTCAGTTATCGTACATCTGCCCTCTCTGACGGCACGATAATAGTACGCTCTGTCTGCTCTGATTTTCCCCGCATCCTCGTCTATCTGCTTAGTTGCCGTAAATGTCGGTGAAATCTGAACACCGCGACTATCAAGAAGATAAACTCCTTCACAATGTTCTAAATCAGCCTTTATTTTTAAAAGGCGAGGCATTATCATCTCTACCGATAATGACGGCAACCTATTTTGGATGTTTTTTGAAAAAAGATAACAAAAATACGCTCTTGCTTTAGTACGGCCTTCAGAAAAATTTTGTATATCTGATAAATGCATTTTTTACTTGCCTTGTTGATTTTATGAGCATGATTATACCAAAGGCTTGATAACAATTTTATTACTTATTTAGTTTTATACACTATCCTTTGATATAATCCATTTTCAGAATACATTGGAGTTATTGGATAAATGAGCTTTAAACTATTTTTACTACTTGAAAAATTTTTAATGATACTGCCGAAAAAATTAAGAAAAAGTTTCTTTATCTCGCTGGCAACTATCGCCTATTATATGTCATCCAGATACAGAAATGTAGCATACAAAAATCTTGATTTTGCATTTGATGAAAAACTAACTAAAGAAGAAAAAGATGAGATTGTAAGATACAATTTTAAAAATCTGCTGCTGAACTTTATGCACTTAATGGAAATCAGGCGCATTAGCAAAGAAGATTTGGCAAAAAAAGTAACCGTAAAAAATATAGAGGCTGTGCAAAAAGCTCAAAAAGAGGGGCGTGCCATTATCTATGTTACTCCCCACTACTGCGCTTGGGAGCTCGGCGCAGTAGCTGTTGGAGCTTTTGTGGAACCCATTACTGCAGTATTTAAAAAAATGAAAAACAAACAATTTCAAGAGTGGATGCTTGAGTCACGTGCGAAATTTGGCAATAAATCTTTGGAAAAATCAAATGTAATAAAACCTCTGATAAAACTAATAAAAGATGGCGAGGCATGCGGAATTGTTATAGACACCGGCATAAATTCCAGAGAGGGTTTAAGCGTAGGTTTTATGGGCAAAACCATTCGCCAGACATCGACTCCTGCCTACTTGGCTAGAAAATACAATGCAGCGATTATACCGGTCATCATGAAAACAGATGACGAAGAGAACTACAGTTTAATATTTTTTGATGAGATACATGTAGAAAAAACCGATAACGAGCAAGAAGATATTCAAAAGGCTACTCAACTTCAAGCAGACTGGCTTACAAAGATAATAACAGACGACCCAAAGTTTTGGTTTTGGGTACACAGAAGATTCAAAAGTGACTATCCGCAAATCTACAAAAACTAACTCTGGTTAGATTCACACTCTTTTGTTCTTGCCTCAAAAAGCTTTAAAATAGTCAAGAAAAATGCGGTAATTGCCGGTCCTAAAATCATACCCCAAAAACCAAAAGTTGTAAGTCCTGCGATAATAGCAAAGAAGATAATAAGCTCATTCATCTTCGCATCATCCTCTTTTAAAAGCCTTAGATTTATCTCTTTTATGATTAAAGGTTTTATAAAAGTATCTGCAATAACAGAGATAACAAGAACAGAATATAGCGCTATAAATAGTGCATTTGAACTATTTCCTATCGAGAACTCATAAAGCATAAACGGAAGCCACATAAGAGCTCCGCCTACAACCGGAATCAATGAAGCAAATCCGTACATTATTCCAAAAAGAAGCCCGTTATACCCCATAAAAGAGATAGCTACTCCAAAGAGTAGACCTTGAAACATTGCATTTACTATGATGGAGTAAAACACAACGCTCATAACAGACGAGAGCTCTTTTGCTAAAAGAGTAGTCTCATCAACAGACATCTGAACAATCCTTTTTAGCAAATCAACTACAAAACCGCCGTTGTATTGAGCAAAAAAGTAAAAAACTATAACTAAGAATGAATTTTTAAGGTAACCGGCACTAAGAGAGCCTATATCTCCGGTAAATGTTAATGCATAAGCTGCGATTGAATCCACGCTTATATCTTTCATTAGGTTGTCCATATAAGGCTTTAAAAACAGTAAATATTCTGGGGGACTTACTAAAAAATCTTTGATTAACATCTCAATATTTGTAAAGACTATCGGGTCCACACTATTTAGTTTAACCGTAAGCATTACTAGAAAATATCCGAGCGGTACAAAGAACAGAACGGCCAATAAAAAACTGGAGCTAAGTGCCGCTAAAAATTTTGATTTTAAAACTTTTTCAAAAAAATTCTGAATATTCGCAGTAGAGATTGCCAGCAAGGCTGCTATTATCATACCCAACAAAAACGGCGTATATAAAAGGTACATCCAATAAAGCGATGTTGCAAACAGTATAGCTACAAAATATTGTGGCTTCAAAACGAACCTCCATCATCTACTATCGGAATATTGATATTTAAAATCTCATAAGTACTTCTTGTAGCTTTTCTGCCTTTGGCTGTTCTCTCCAGATAACCGTTGGCAATCAAGTAAGGTTCCAAAACATCCTCAACCGTTCCCTCATCTTCACTAAGTGCCGCAGCTATCGTGCTAAGCCCCATGGCTCTTCCGTTAGCCCCAACCAAAAGATTCAAAAGTCTAATATCCATCTCATCAAATCCGTATGAATTTATGCCAAGCTCATCAAGTGCATAATTTGTTCTTGAGTGAAGTATATCTTTCTCATTTGCAACATCGGCAAAATCTCTTACACGACGCAAAAGTCTCAGCGCTATACGAGGAGTTCCGCG
>JAURYA010000042.1 GCA_030654155.1 Sulfurimonas sp.
CGGCAATAATCTCTTCGCTAAGCTGTTGTTCATCTTCATCTAGGTTATAGTAAAGGGGATTTAAAGGAAGTTTATTTCTCTCTAAAAAAGATAAATATGTCTCCCCATCGCTCCAGCGAAAAGTTTCTACACGCGCGCCAAAGAGAGAAGTTGCTAATAATAAAAATAAAAATAATCGTATCATAATGTATAACCATAACCATAAATTTTAAAAAATAATTTTAAAACTTTAACAAAATTTGCCTTAGTGTGAGGTTTGTTTGATATAATCGCACTATATTATTTACAAAGTAGAAAAAATGAAGCAAATATTCTTGTTTTTTATTATAGCGTTAGAACTTTTTGGAACTGTTGTGAAATCTCCGGTTATTGGGATTAATGAAGACGCGACAGAGGTTACGATAGAGGTTGAAAAGATTGATGTCGGAGTGAGTGGTTTTATTGTTCATGAGATAGCAAAAGGGCACAAAACAATTTTAAAAAATGCACTCGTGAAAAGCTATGACAAGGATAGCAAGATTGCAAAAGTTGAAATTAGCGACTATAACGCTTTAAGCAGCAGCGCATTGCCAGATGGAAAATGGGAAGTAAAAGTTGGAGATATGGCTGTTTTGGCTTTTGGATATACAAGAGGCATCTTGATAGCTCCAAATGAAGATATTTATTACAAAATTACTAAAAGTTCAAAGTTGCAATGGGTGCATCCTGATATTTTTGCAACAGTTCTTTCGTTTAACGGTCACCCGACACCCCTTAGAAGTGATTTTACACAGATGAGTGTTGATAGTTCTGTCGGTTTGGTGTTTATATTTTTGGATAAAAAAGTCTATACGCTCGATGCTAAAAGTTTTAAAATTTTAGCTATTACAGATGCAAATGTAGAACAAAAAGAGGTTAATCTACCTTTTTATACAAGAGTTCCCGAGATTGATGCCAATTGGTGGGGAGAGGGAAGTGACGAGCTTGAAGAGTATGGACCGTACTACTATGAACTTATAGTAAAAGCAAATCCAAAAGACGAGGCTCTTTATGAGATTGTAAAAAGCGGCGGCGAAAAACTAGAAGATCTGCTTGAAGAATTTGATTTTGAAGGGAAAAAAGATGATAGAAAAAAAACATTTGGACTATTTTAGTCAAGTTGTCGGAAATGAAAATATTTATAGCGACAAAGCACATCTAATAGCCTACTCTTATGATGCAACAAGAGAGCATTTTGAGCCTGACGCAGTTATATTTCCAAGAAATGAAGATGATATAAGCAAGATTTTAAAGTACTGCAACGAGCATAGAATCATTATAGTTCCTCGCGGTGCCGGAAGCGGGTTTACGGGCGGAGCACTCCCAAGCAGCGGCGGGGTTGTTCTCGCTATGGAAAAACATATGAATAAAATCCTAGAGATTGATATGAAAAACATGGTTGCAGTTGTTCAGCCCGGCGTAATCAACATGGACCTGCAACGTGCAGTTGAAGAGGTCGGGCTTTTTTATCCGCCAGATCCTGCAAGCCAAGAGTACTCTAGCATCGGCGGTAACGTAAGCGAAAATGCCGGCGGAATGAGAGCTGCGAAGTACGGCATCACAAAAGATTATGTAATGGCAACACGCGCAGTTCTTCCAAACGGCGATATTATAAAAGCGGGAAAAAGAACCATAAAAGATGTGGCAGGCTATAACATCAGCGGTATTTTAATCGCATCAGAGGGAACTTTGGCTGTACTTAGTGAAATCACTCTAAAGCTTATCCCAAAACCGAAAATGACAAAAACGGCAATGGGGATTTTTCCGACTGTCGGCATGGCTATGGAAGCGGTTTATAAAACTATGGCAAGCGGCATAACGCCTGTTGCTATGGAATTTCTGGACAATTTAACCATAAGAGCGGTTGAACAGACTTATAAAAAAGGGCTTCCCGTCGATGCCGGCGCGCTTTTGGTTACCGATGTTGATGGAAATCTGGAAGAGGATTTGGACTATCAGCTTGCCGTAATCGAGAAAGTTTTTCGTGAAAACGGGTGCAGTGAGTTTAAAATTGCAAAAGACAAGAAAGAGGCTTCTGATATCTGGTTTGCAAGACGTAACGCATCCCAATCTCTTAGTGTTTATGGAAGCAAGAAGTTAAACGAGGACGTAACGGTTCCACGCTCTGCACTGCCTGAGCTGTTGGAGAGATTTTATGCGATTGCCGACAAGTACAATATTAAAATCCCGTGTTTTGGGCATACCGGTGATGGAAATGTACACACAAACGTAATGGTTGACGGTAAAGACCCAGAGCAGGTAAAAATCGCTTATCAGGCGATTGAAGAGGTGTTCCAAGCAACTATTGACTTAGGCGGAACGCTTAGCGGAGAGCATGGAATAGGTCTTGCAAAAGCGCCTTATATGTCAATGGCGTTTACACCTGAAGAGATGGCACTTTTTAAATCAATTAAGATGGCGTTTGACCCGAATAACATTCTAAATCCGGCAAAGATGGGATTAAGTTAATAGACTTTCTTTCATAGCCTAGATTGCTTCGTCGCAGGCTTCTTGGCACATGACGGTCATTGCGAACAAAGTGAAGCAATCTAAAACGAGGTTTTCATCTCTTCATTTTTAATCAGGCTCTCATCAAAACAGACGACCTGATTTCTTCCATGCTCCTTTGCGTGGTAGAGAGATATGTCAGCATATTTAATACACTTCCAAATACTCTCGCTGTCATCAGGAAACATAACAGTCCCGACGCTAAGTGTTTTTGAAAATGTATCAGAACCGGCAGAGATAACCTGTTTTGCAAAATTTGTGCGAATCTTCTCGGCAACATCTTTTACATGCGCTCTATTGCAGTTATGAAGAAGCACGATAAACTCTTCGCCGCCAAATCTTATAGGAACATCAGAAGTGCGGATAGACTCTTTTATAACTCTTGAAACCACTCTGATTGCCTCATCGCCTATGTCATGCCCGTATGTGTCGTTAATCATCTTAAAGAAGTCTATATCTATCATCAAGATACCGTATGGAGTTTTGCTTCTAAGCGCTTGGGGAATCGTAGTGTCAGCAAACTCATCAAGGTATTTACGGTTAAACATCCCCGTCAACTGGTCTACCCTTGCCATTTTGTTTAGTATTTGCATCAGCTTTTTACCGACAATTGCCGGTTGAGCAGTAGCTATATAATCCTCAATAAGACCGACTAGATTTCTAACTCTAAAACTCTCTTCTTTGTCCTGTGTTACAACAGAGATTATAAGATTTAGCTCATTTGAGATTGAGTACGGAATACACAAATATTGCAAGTCAGGTTTATGAAATTTATTACAAGTATTATCAAAAATTGTAGAATCAACTATGCTGTTTATACGGTCTGCACGGCATTGCCCATCGACTAAATCACAGTGACAACCATTTACACTATGCACAACTTTTTTAATCCCGTTATGAGTATCTGCTTCTATAATAGTAAAATCTTTAATCTCAAACTTAGTCTTAAAGACATAAGCAAGTCTTTCGTAGATGTCTTCCAAACTTTCATCATGCTCTATTGTTTGTTTAAATTTATATATTTCCGAGAGCTTGTCAATCGTGTCGTTGATGTTTACAAGAGGGTCATGTGAAATCTCTTTGTTTTTGTTTTGGACAAATATATAAACTTTCTTATCAATCTCATCAAAGACTTTTTGCAGTTTTTCAAGCAAGGAGTTGAGCATTTGGGCGACTGATTTGCTCTCATTAAGATTTCCGCCATCAACTCGTTTTGAGTAGTTGCCGTTGTAAGCAGCCAGCATTACATCTCTGATAGAGTAAAAAATATTTACATAAGGTTTTAGAAATTTATTTACAACAAAAAGTACGGCAAACATTACAAGCAAGATTAAAATTGCTGTATAGCCAAGTGTTGTAAAGCTGTTTCCTCTGACATCGCTAATATCTATAACCATGCTGATTGTTCCCAGCACCTCGCCCTCTTTGGCATCATGACATGACAAACAATTCGCTGCACCAAATGCGGACGCGGTAAATGGTATAGTCATACGCATCGTACTTTTAGTTGCGGTCTCTGTCATCTCTTTTTCTACTTTTCCAGATTCCAGAACTCTTTTATCTATCTCATCACGGGCAATTTCACTGTTAAATCCTTCGCCGTATTGCTTGATTACAGTCGGCGAGCGGGCAATCCATAGAGCACTTATGTTGTCAATATTTTCTATCTGGTCAATAAAATAATGGCGTTTATCCATTATGCCATTAACCATATGTGCCGTTAAACCGCTCTTAACAACTTCAGCAGTCAGCATCGCCCTTTTTTCTGCACTCTTTACGCCAAAATCTCTAAAATTTAATGAAATGAGTATAACCATAGCGATAAAAAATACTAAAAAAAGTCCTGATAAAATCAGCGTAATCTTCTGTCTTGTACCCATAAATATGCCCTTTGCGATTTGTAATATTTTTGTGATTTAATTTTTTGGTCATTATATCATAGAGTTAAAAATATATATTTGTTATGTTGTTTTTATAAATAAGTGTTATTGTGTCATAATAAAATTCTAGATATAGGGATGGGGAGTTTTTTTTGATGCCAATTTTTCATAAACTTTATAATCACATGAGGTTTTTTATAATATCGTTTATAGATAAGGATCTTACTTTTTATGCCGCAAGTCTTAGTTTTTATACAATTTTTACGCTGATTCCTCTTCTGCTGATTGTGCTTACTCTTTTTACCTCGATGCCTAGTTTTTCGGACTACT
Organism: Sulfurimonas sp.; assembly: GCA_030654155.1. Taxonomy (GTDB): domain Bacteria; phylum Campylobacterota; class Campylobacteria; order Campylobacterales; family Sulfurimonadaceae; genus Sulfurimonas. The sequence continues at coordinate 4,737 of JAURYA010000042.1, forward strand.
ATGTAAAAATGCAAGAGTTTATATTTTCAAACCTTATGCCTGTAAATTCGGAATCGTTGATGGGGCATATAAATGGATTTTTACAAAACTCTGTCGAGATGAGCATGATAAGTTTTGTTGCGGTTATCGTCTCTTCACTTCTATTTTTTCAAAACTTTGAGTATATTGCAAATAAAATTTTCCGTGCAAAAGAGAGAGGTATCTGGGATAGTGTGACAACATTTTGGACACTTCTTACTCTTACGCCAATAGGTCTTGGAGTCTCTTTTTATATAACGGGATATGTTGCCTCTTTAATGGAGAGCAGCGAGTACACAGCCGGTATAAATATTCTTCCGTTTGTTCCGTATCTCATTATTTGGGCGCTATTTTTTCTAATATTTCAAATTTCTGCAAATACTAAAATCCACACAAAAGCCTCCCTGATTAGCTCATTTGTGACAGCTACTATTTTTAGCATAGCCAAAAATTTATTTATCTACTATGTTTTTTATAACAAAGCCTATGAGACTATGTATGGCTCATTTTCTATTCTTATGTTTCTGTTTTTGTGGATTTATGCTTCATGGATTATATTTGTTTACGGGCTTAAGTTATGCTACATTATAAATCGCGTATATGAAAATAGAGCTCGAAAAGAGGCTTAAAACCCACATTCCGGTTTTGCTCCATATTGCCACAAAAGAGAGTGCTGCGTGGAGTAAAAAGAGATAAATATTTAGTTCTACCTTTGCTCCATCTTCGCCTAAAACCAAAAGCCACTCAAAAAAAGTATCAAAAAAATCTCCAAAACCAATCAGATGCAAGAAAATACTAAGCGGATAAAAAGGGGTAAAAAGTATTGCAAGAATAATTGAAAATGGATGGTAGATGCTAAAATTTTGAAAAATAAAGAGTGAAACCGGTAACATAAAGAGATAAACAAGTACCGAAATGCCTATAATTTGCCAAAACAGATTCAAGTTTTTGAAGTGAATCAAAAACAAAAATATATAAAAAACTCCGCCTGCGGAGAGCCAAAAGCCAAGCGAAAAGGCGAGCCGCGGAAAAAAAGCAAGAAGCAGCAGAATCGTTATAAAGAGTGTCTGCATGGAGAAGATTTCAATACCTCTGTCGTAAAGCACGAACCCGACAACAAACATCCCAAAAGAGCGAACCAGCGATGGCGGTGATTCTAAAAACAACATGTAGGCAAAAAGTACGCTCACTACTATGATAAAAAGGTCTATTTTTGAGTTTCTATATGGGAAAAATCTGTTCTGTGCAAATTTATAAATCGGTTTTAATAAAAAATAGAGCAGCGCGCTTAAGATTCCAAGGTGAAACCCGCTGATTGCGACTATGTGTGAGACTCCAAGATTTGAAAATTTGTTTTGTACATCTTCTTCTACCGGAGCATTTGTGTAGAGTGCCTGATAAACATTTGAAACAGATTTGTTTTCATGCGAGGAGGAGATGTATGAGTCGAGCTTTTGTTTTGTGCTTGTATTCTCTTTTATATTTATAATTTTGCTTTTTGCATAAAAGTTGGTAAGGTAGCCGTAAAAGTCCACGTTTGAACTCCAAATTTCAAGCGTAAGCTTTTTATCTTTGACATCTTGAAGCGACTTTTTTGCAGTTGTGTAAAAAGTGAGTCCATCTTCGCTTTTTAATTTCAGTACCTGATATGTTCTGTTATTTTTACTTTTTGTGTACTGTTTTAATACGCTAGCTTCGACTATGGCTGAGTCAAAGCGTGTAAACTCCGAAAAGTTTCTGTACTCTAGAAAAAGCGAAACAAGAAGGATAATTGCAGATGCAGAGATAAAGAGGAAAAAGTCTCGTTTTTTGTTAAATAACGAGACTCTATCTATCATCTATTTAGAGGGGCGGCATAGAAATAGTGTCATTTCCAAAACCAATATTTGCAGAGCGCGTATCTACATTTTCATAAATTGTCTCTACCCCTTTTGCATAAGGAGTGCCATCGATAAAACGGGTAAGTTTTTTCTGGAAAATCAGCTTTACATGTCCTGTCGGACCGTTTCTCTGTTTTCCTATGATTATTTCGGCATCCTCTTCCTCTTTTTCTATATAGGTAGAAGTAAACTCTTTGCCCTCTGTTTTTGCCGCTTTTTCACGCTCTTTCTCCTCTTTGTAGAGGTAAACATCATCACGGTAAACAAAAAGGATGATATCCGCATCCTGCTCAATAGAGCCAGATTCACGGATATCGCTAAGCATAGGTCTTTTGTCGTTTCTGCTCTCTAATCCGCGGTTTAGCTGAGAGAGTGCTACGATAGGCATACTTAATTCACGGGCAAGCATTTTAAGTCCGCGAGAGATTTCTGAGACTTGCAGGTGTCTATCTTGGTTGCCGATGCCGCTCATAATTTGCAGATAGTCGATTACCGCTATTTCTATCTCAGGATGCTGATTTTTTAGTTTTCTAAGTTTTGAGCGAAGCTGGTTTATGTTTATGCTGCCATGGTCGTCAACATAGAGCTTGGCGCTGTTCATCTTGTCGATAGCACCGTTTAGAGAGCTCCACTGGTCATCATTCATATCTCCGACACGAAGCTTTTGAAGAGGAATGGAAGTCTGAATACTTAGAAGTCTGAGCATAAGCTGTTCTGCCGGCATCTCAAGCGAGAAAAACGCCACACCTTTGCCTTTTGTGATAAGGTTGTTAACGGTGTTTAGTATAAAAGAGGTTTTTCCCATGGCAGGACGGGCAGCTACAATTACCAAATCCCCTTTTCCAAAGCCCGTCGTCATCTTGTTTAGCTCGTGAAAACCTGTATCAACCCCGACAAGCACATTGTTGCCGCGGGCCTTCATCTCTTTGATGTATTCCATGGTGTCGAAGGTCATCTTCGGGGAGTCTTTAAAGTCGCTTGTCTGGTTATTTTGGGTTATCTCGTAGAGTTTTTTCTCTACTATATCGATAACTTCAGCACTTGTAAGCTCCTCTTCAACGGTTACTCTTTTTATCTCGGTTGTCAGAGTTAAAAGATGGCGCTTTAGAGACTTGTCTTTTATCTCATCAACATAGGCTTTTGTATTTGAGATTGGATTTGCCGAGAGAATCTCAAGCATAACGCTCTCGTCAAATTTTTTCATTTTGATGAGCTCTTTTTTTATAAACTCTTCATCAATCGGTTGGTCTTTTTGTAAAAGCAGGGTCATAACTTTGAAGATATCCTGATGGGCAGGAAGGTAGAAGTCATCTTTTTTCAGCGTAGTGCTAAGCTCGTCAAATTGGCTTGGTTCAAAAACTATTGAGCTTAAAATACTTCGCTCAAAAGCTAAATTGTATAAATTATCGTGCATTAAATCATCTCTCTTGCCATTTTTTCAACTTCTTCTACAAATCTGTCCACAAGTTCATTCTCGTCGAGATTGGCAACAACTTCGCCCTTTACCATGACAAGACCTTTTCCTTTGCCGTATGCTATGGCTACGTCTGCATGAGCAGCTTCACCTATGGCATTTACTACGCATCCCATAACCGAGACATTAAGCGGTGCTTTGATGTGAGCTGTTCGTCTCTCTATCTCGCCAACCGCGCTTACCAAATCCGCTTCAATACGTCCGCAAGTAGGGCATGAGATGATGTTTAGCCCATCTTTTGCCGCGCCGCTGTCTTTAAGGATTGCACGTGCGACGTTTATCTCCTCTTCTAGCTCTCCTGTAATGCTTACTCTCATGGTGTCGCCGATGCCATCAAGCAGAAGTGCGCCAAGACCGATGGAACTTTTTACCGTTGCATGAAACAGGGTTCCCGCCTCTGTAACTCCAAGATGAAATGGGTAGCTGTTTTTAGGGCGAAGCATGCGGTATGCGTCAACGGTTCTTTGCACGTCGCTTGCTTTTAGAGAGATTTTAATATCATCAAACCCCAAATCCTCAAGAAACTTAATGTTGTACTCTGCGGATGCCACCATTCCCTCGGCAGTCTGTCCATATTTGTCCAAGAACTCTTTCTCCAAACTTCCTGCATTTACGCCGATACGAATAGGGATATTACGAGCCTGACATGCTTTTACAACCTCTTTAACACGCTCTTTTGAGCCGATATTTCCCGGATTTATGCGTATGCAGTCAACAACTTCGGCGGCAATAAGTGCGAGGCGATGGTTAAAGTGAATATCTGCAACAAGCGGGAGTGATATCTGCTCTTTAATTGACTTTAGTGCCAGCGCATCTTCCATCTGCGGAACGGCAACGCGGACTATGTCACACCCTGCAAAATGGAGTCTTTTTATCTGCTCGACGGTAGCCGCAACATCGGAGGTTTTTGAGAATGTCATCGACTGCGTGGAGATAGGTGCGTCACCGCCAACTGCAACATTGCCGACAAATATTTGTTTGGTTGGGTATCTTTTTATCATAAGGAGATTTTATCTCTTTTGGTATAAAAAAGTGCTTT
>JAURYA010000046.1 GCA_030654155.1 Sulfurimonas sp.
CCGCCGTAACATTTAGCGGTAACATTTTTTCCCATACTTTTTACAGTTTCTCTAGCGATAACCTGAGAACCCAAAGAAGCTTGAACGGCTACTTCAAAAAGTTGACGAGGTATAATCTCTTTCATGTTCTTAACTAAAATACGACCGCGAGACAGTGCCTGATTACGGGGAACAACGATACTTAGTGCATCCACTGCTTCTCCGGCTACTTTGATATCAAGTTTCACTAGGTCGCCGACTCTAAATTCAATCGGCTCATAATCAAAACTTGCGTAACCTTTGGATATTGATTTTAGTTTGTCATAAAAGTCCATTACTATTTCGTTCATAGGCACTTCATACTCAAGCATAACTCTATCTTGGTTAAGATAAGTCATTTTTGTTTGAGTGCCACGCTTATTTATTAGAAGAGTTATAATATTTCCAAGATATTCACTTGGAGTAATAACCGTAGCTCTTATGTATGGCTCCTCGATTCTGTCAATACGATTAACTTCCGGCAGCTCTGAAGGATTGTGAACATTGATTTTTTCGCCGTTATTGAGATAAACCTGATAGATAACAGATGGTGCAGAAGCGATTAAATCAAGATTGAATTCACGCTCTAGTCTCTCTTTTACAACTTCCATATGAAGCATACCAAGAAAACCGACACGAAAACCAAAACCAAGAGCTAGGGAGGTCTCCGGCTCATAAGATAGAGAGCTATCATTTAGTCTTAGCTTATCAAGCGCATCGCGTAAATTTTCAAATTCATCTGTATCTATTGGGTATATACCGGCAAAAACAAATGGTTTAGCTGGCTCATACCTTCCAACAGGCTCTAGTGCAGGATTTTTAGCATCTGTAATTGTATCGCCGACATTGATTACGCTAACTTCTTTTAGTCCAAGAACAACTATGCCTATCTCCCCTGTTTTTATAACATTTGTTTTTTTGCGTTTAAGCGGATGCGGGTACATCAAATCAAGCACTTCATGCTCTTCGCCGTTACTCATAAGTCTTACTTTTTGCCCTACTTTTATATCGCCGTCAAAAACACGCACCAAAGCCAATGCGCCAAGATAAGAGTCAAACCAAGAGTCATAAATGATAGCTTTTGTAGTTGCACTCGGATCACCAACGGGAGCCGGAATTCTGTCAACGATTGCGTCAATAAGCGCACGAATTCCAACACCGGTTTTTGCAGATACTAAACAGGCATCGGTTGCATCTATGCCGATGCTTGTCTCAATCTCTTCGGCAACTTTTATTGGGTCTGCTGCTGGTAAATCTATCTTGTTTATTACCGGAATTAGCTCTAGGTTGTTTTCCATCGCCATATAAACATTTGCAATTGTCTGAGCTTCAACGCCCTGAGCTGCATCTACGATAAGAAGCGCGCCGTCGCTTGAAGCTAAAGATTTGCTAACTTCATAAGAGAAGTCGACGTGACCGGGGGTGTCGATAAGATTTAGTATGTAGTGCTCGCCGTCTTTTACATAGTCAAGCCTGACACTTTGAGCTTTTATGGTGATGCCGCGCTCTTTTTCGATGTCCATTGTGTCCATCATTTGTTTGCCGAGCTCTCTATCAGTTACCGAACCGCACTCTTGAATAATACGGTCAGCCAAAGTGCTTTTACCATGGTCGATATGAGCGATGATAGAAAAGTTTCTAATATTCTTCAATTAATATTCCCTGCATATATTTTTTTTAAGTAAAAAGTGAATTTACACTCTCGTTGTGATAAACTCTGCGAATAACCTCTGCAAAAAGAGGTGCTACCGTTAAAACTATGATTTTATCATGCGGTTTAGACTCTAGAGTGTTTGTAACTATTAGCTCGTCAAGTTCGCCGTTTTCCAAGTTTTCATAAGCTTTTCCGCTAAGAACAGCATGTGTCGCACATGCCATAACAGAAGCGGCTCCCTTATTTTTAAGGGCAGTTGCCGCTTTTATCATAGTTCCTGCGGTATCTACCATGTCATCAATCATAATAACATCTTTGCCTTCTACATTTCCTATGATATTCATAACTTCGCTCTCGTTTGCTTTTTCACGACGCTTATCGACGATTACCATCTCAAGCCCCATGCGTGAAGCAAAGTAACGAGCACGTGCAACGCCGCCGATATCAGGAGAAGCTATGACAGGGTTTTTAAGATTTTTACTTCTTATGTAGGTTTCAAAAGTTACAGAGCCGTAAAGGTTGTCAACGGGAATATTGAAAAATCCTTGAATCTGCCCTGCATGTAAGTCGATTGTAACTACTCTATCGATTCCTGCAGCTTGGTACATATCTGCAACAAGTCTTGCGGTAATAGGAACACGAGGAGCGGCTTTGCGGTCTTGTCTTGCATATCCATAGTACGGAACAACGGCGGTAATACTAGAAGAGCTTGATCTGCGAAGAGCATCCGTCATGATAAGAAGTTCCATTAAGTTATCATTTGAGGGAGCACCGGTTGATTGGACGATGAACACATCACGACCGCGAACACTCTCAGAGATTTGAATTGAAATCTCACCGTCACTAAATTTTTTAACATCGGCTTTAGCCAACGGAACATCTAAGATCTGACAAATCTCTTTTGCAAATTCAGTGCTGGCAGAACCGGCAAAAATTTTATAACCGCGCATTGGGATACCTTATTGGAAAATTTAAAAGCGATTATACAAAAATAGTGCTGAGGAGTTGTTAAAATTATTTTTATTCATGCCTTAAAGCATCTATTGGATTTAGCCTTGCAGCTTTTCGTGCGGGAAAGTAACCAAATACAATTCCAACTAAGGTTGAGAATAAAAAAGCAACAATGACGATAAAAGTGTTAAAAATAAGCGGTAAATCAAAAAAGAACGCTATGCCAACTCCTGCACCGACACCGACTACAATCCCCAAAACACCGCCAAGAGAGGAGAGGACTATTGCTTCAACCAAAAACTGAAGCAAAACTTCTCTCTCAAGCGCTCCGATTGCAAGTCGTATGCCTATTTCACGGGTTCGCTCTGTGACTGAGACAAGCATGATATTCATAATGCCTATGCCGCCGACAAGCAGACTGATTGCCGCAACGGCTCCAAGCAAAATAGTCAACATCTGTGTTGTGGAGGAGAGCGTTTGTACCATTTCACGCATATCGTGGACATTAAAATCGCTCTCCTGTCCTGCTCTAACTTTGCGGCGTTCCTGCATAAGAGAGGCAACGGCATCCTTGACGCTTTGGATTTGCGATGAAGAGTTTGCGGAGATGATTACCCTTGCAATCTCTTTGTTTCCGCTGATGCGTCTTTGAAACATACGGATGGGAGTGACGATGATGGCATCTTGATCCATCCCAAACATTGCCGCACCTTTTGCTTCAAGCAAACCGACAACCTCGCATGAAAAATTCTCAAGACGGATGGACTCTCCAATGGGATTGAGCGTTCCAAAGAGCTCTTTGTGTATGGTCTCGCCGATGACGCACACTGCTTTTCCATTTTGAAGCTCTATGGGTGAAAACTCCCTCCCTGAGGCAAAAACCCAATCTTTAACGACAAAATAGTCATTGTCGCTCCCATCCACCGTCGTGGCGTAATTTTTGTTTCCATAAACGGCATGCATTTGACTTGAGCCCACAGGTGCAACGCCGCGCGTGTTGGCAAGCTCTTTTTTGAGGGCTTCAATATCACTATGTGTAAATCTTCTTGCCGTAGAGTCTGTCGCTGGCGGACCTTGCTGTTTTTGTCCTGGAACAAGAATGAGCATATTTGTTCCAAGTTTTGAGATACTTTGTGTGATGTAAGCCGTCGTAGCGTCGCCGAGCATAACCATAGCGATAACGGAAGCTATACCTATGACAATGCCGAGCGTTGTAAGTGCCGAGCGCAAAGCACTTCTGCGAATCTCACGAAGGGCTAGCAAAAAAGCGTTCCAAATCATAAACCTTGCGCCTCCGCTTCACTCTCTTCTATGCTTCCGTCTCTAAAAAAAACTCTTCTCGAAGCGTATTTTGCCATATCCATCTCATGCGTTACCATCAAAATAGTAATCCCTTTTTCTTGGTTAAAAGAGCGCAAAAGCTCCATAATCTCAATGCTTTTTGCGGTATCCAAATTGCCTGTTGGTTCATCTGCTAGTAAAATAAGCGGATTTGTCACGATGGCTCTGGCGATGGCAACTCTTTGCTGCTGCCCGCCTGAAAGTTCGCCTGGTGTGTGATGTGCGACATGTTCAAGCCCCACGCTACGAAGTGCTTCCATCGCCATCTCTCTTCTTTCATGCATTCCATACCCACGATAAAGAAGCGGAAGTTCGACATTTTCAATGGCAGTTGTTTTTCCTAGCAGATTGAACCCCTGAAAAACAAATCCGATGTAGTTTCTCCGCAAAAGTGCACGCTGGTCTTGCGAGAGCAAACCGACATTGACCCCCTCAAAAAGATACTCTCCATCGCTGAGTGTATCCAAACAACCAATGATGTTCATAGTAGTAGATTTTCCAGAGCCGCTGGGACCCATAACTGCTAAAAACTCTCCATGTTTGACTTGAAGATTTACCCCTTGCATGGCAAATGTTTTTGCTTCCGCTTCCCCGTATGATTTTGTAGCATTTTGAAGTTCTATGACATATGCTTGCTCGCTCATGGCTCTTTGATTCCTACTAAAACCACTGCATTTTCGCCTAACTCCGCCCCCTCAACAACACTAAAACTTCCATCACTTTTTCCGATTTTGAGCACTATTTTAAACGGTTTGTTCTCTCGCAAAATCCACACATACTCGCCAGTGGCATCCCTTTTTTGCATCGGCGGAGTAAAGCGAAGTGCCGTGTTTGGAACAACAAGGGCATTTTCTACGACATCTGTGATGATGTGCGCAAGAACAGTCATTCCTGGACGCAGAAGTAGCTCTGGATTTTGCACATTGACAACAGCGTCATAAGTAACAACGCCATTGACTATTTGTGAGTTAAGACGCAACTGTGTCACAACCCCTTTGAAGGTTTTTTGCGGATACGCATCAACGCTAAACTCCACAATTTGCCCTTCTTTTACATCGGCGATATCGGCTTCATCGACACTGACAATCACCTTCATCTTTGTCAAATCCTCTGCCATGGTAAAGAGGATGGGAATAGTCATAGCGGCAACCACGCTCTGCCCTGCCTCTATTTTTTTCGCCAACACCACACCATCTATAGGCGAAACAACAACGCCTTTTCTGAGGTCATCTTGTGCGGCTTTTAGCTCTGCATTTGCCTGATTGCGCCCTGCCTTTGCAACTTCCAAAGAGGCAAGTGAGAGTTCGTATGCGGCGTATGCGGTATCGACCTCTTGTTTTGATGGGTAGCCTCCGTTGGTTGCTTTTATCATTTTTTCAACCCGAAGCCACTCGTTTTTGGATTTTGTAAGCGTAGCTAAAGCCTCTGCAACATTTGCCTCATATTTTGCAAGTGCGGCTTGGTAACTGGTTACTTTTGAAGAGAGTTTGACGGTATCCAGACGTGCCATCACCTCACCCTTTTTTACATGCTGGTTATAATCAACCAAAACCTCTTTGATCGTTCCGGAGACTTCTATCCCCACATCAACGCTGTTCGTAGGTTCCATATTGCCGCTTGCATCGACCATGACGGTGATGGTTTTTCTCTCAAGCGGCGCACTCAAATACTCTATCTCATTTTTGCTCTTGCTTGTTTTGTACCAAAAAATAGCCCCAAAAACAAGCAGTAAAATAGATAAAATAATAAAATATTTTTTAAAACTTCTCTTTTTATGTGCACCCATACCTAGTGTCTGCTTTATCAAAACATCTGCCATCTGTTACTCTTTGTTTGAAATTTGTGAAAAATGAAGTTTTGCTAACTCTATCTGTATATCTATCTCGCTTATCTTTATATTGCGCTCTTCTATGGCTCTTGTGTTTTTTATGATTTGCAAATCATATCCAGTCTTGGTGCCTGCGTCCACCCCCGCACGGATGGCATCAATAAGCCCATCGTACAAAGAGAGGTTTTTTGCGGTTACTTCATTATATCTGCGATAACTCTCTATAAGCGCTAAAGACTGTTCATACGAAGCGCCGAGGGCTCTTTGCTTGTCTGCAACTTGGGCAGACTGCTTCATCTGCGTTGCCTTTGCTTCTTGAACCGTCGCCTCTGCGTTGTAAGCCAAAGGGATGTTAAGAGCAACTCCGACACCATAGTAAGCGCCGTCATCTCTGTTTGTATATTTTTTGGACTCATACTCTCTATACCCAACATCTGCATTCATCGAGAGTGAGGGAAGGTAGCTGCTTTTTGTCACGCCATGAAGCCCTTTGAGGCTCTCTAATTGCAACTTCTCATAACCAAGCGAGATATTTTCTTGTAAATAGTTCTCTTTTTGCACCAAAGAGAGGGTTGGAAGTACAAACTCCATTGGGTATATGTCGCTAATCTTTGCAACATCCTCTTTGAGTTTTGCGAGCGTGTAATCATAGGAAACGAGGTTCTTTAACTGGCTGCTTTGCTGCACGAGCGCATTGTTTAGCTCTGTGATGTCAGCTTTTCCTGCATCATAAAGCTGCTTTTTTATAAAAATCTCAATCTCTTGGTTTTTGAGCGTCAATTCACTCTGCTCTTTTTGATACAGCGCCTTTTTGTAGTTTAAAACAGAGGTAAAAATCTCTTCATTTAACACCGCTCTTTGGGAGTTTAACGCCATTGCATCCGCTCTTTTTTTAGCATCTGCATACTCTATCTGGTAGGTTATGCCTCCTGAACGAAAGATGTCTTGCGCTATGGAAGCAGAGATATTTTTACTAAAACCATAATCTCCCAAATAACTCTTATCGTACTCCCATGAAGCACCAAGATTGAGCGGCGCTATCCAGTTGTATCGCAACTTTTCATGCTCTGATTCGTATCTGTTTTGCTCTTGAAACAACAACTCCTGCTTTTGAGGCGAAAGAAGTTCTGCTTCTTGCGCATTTAAGGGCAAAACAAAAAGCAAAAAGTGTAAAAAAGAGAGTGTTTTGGCTTTTTTCATCGTTCCTCCTTCGTATCTATTTCAAAAATATTCATTTTATTTTCACATCTATAAGTAAATCCAAACCCATGTTTTTGCGTGATAGAGTTGCTAAGGTAGAGTCCAAGCCCAAGCCCTGTGCTTGATGTCTCATACAAACGGTTAAACGGTTTTGAAAAATCTCTTTTTGACGCATCAATCGCATCTCCATCATTGCTGATAGTAATTTTACCCTCAGAAAAGACAATAACTGGTTTTGTGTGCGAATACCTAAGTGCATTATCAAGCAGATTTTTCAACGCTATGCAAAAAAGCTCAAAATCCACGCTCAAAACTCCGCCCACTTCCTCGATTGTGACATCAAACGCATCTTTTTTGCACATCAAAATATCATACGCACCCTCCAAAAGGTCTGCAAAACGGTACTTGCTGATATGAAGTTCCCACTCTCCGCTTCCAAATCTCTCTATCTTAGAAAACTCCTCAAGCAGGTAGCTCATCCTATAAAATATCTTTTGCAGCCGTTGCGCTCTCACCTCTGACTTCAAAGAATCCACAATAAGCAGTCCTTTCATTATCGGGGTTTTGAGCTCGTGAAAAACATTGCGCATAAAAAGCGTCCTTGCCTCTTTGATGGAGGCTATCTTTTTGAGTACAAGATTGAACTCGGTCGTTATCTGGGCAATCTCATCTTGCATATCTGTGGGTGCACGAAGCGAAACATCCCCATCTTTGTAGCCTCTAATTGCATTTTTTAAACGGTACAATGGAAGTAGCTTTTTTACAAGATATGCGAAAAAAAGCAGCAACAACAAATCTGCAAAAGCAAATAGTGCCCAGATAGGAACGGCGCTCTTTGGAGCAATATCTTCTAGTATTTTATGAGCAAACATCTCTTTGGGAGGCATGAGTTTGGATGCAAAAAAGAGTTGCTCTATGTGCGGAGGCGGTGGCGGAGGCGGCACGCTTAGAAAAAATGTTCTCTCTTTATAAAGTATCATCTTTACAAATGGCAGCTCTGAGAGAATCGTACCGTTTTTTAACAACTCCTCTTGCGCTATGTCGGTTACAGGCTCTATCATAAGCTCTTGGAACACCTCTTTTTTTTCATGTAGCAACCTCTGGGCGGTAAAAAACCGTCGCAACTGCTCTTTTTGTTCCATCACAGAAAGAGACTCTTGCATCACCAAAAAAAGAGCGTTGATAAGAAGAAATATAAAAACAAAAAAGAGCGAGATAAGTTTTAAAAGAGAATTTTTATTCATTGACAAATTTATATCCTATTCCACGTACAGCGACGATGTAGCGTGGGTTTTTTGCATCATCCCCAATCTTTTGGCGGATGCGTCCCATCATAACATCTATGCTCTTTAAAGAGCTCTCATAATGAATCGCTCCGATGTTAAGAAGCATCTCCTCTCTTGAGATAGCGCTTCTCTCTTTTTGCATCATGTAAGAGAGTATCTCGTACTCGGCAGGTGAGAGTTTGAGTACAGAGGACTCTTTTGTAATCTCTCTTGCGCTTTCATCTCTCTCAAAAAGCTTTCTTTTTTTTGCACTCTCTGGGTGAATGCGTCGCATAATCGCCTCGATTCTAAATAGCAATTCATCTGGGTTGTAGGGCTTTGAGAGATAATCATCGGCACCATAAGCAAATCCGAGTGTTTTATCTCTCATGTCAAAACGCGCAGATGAGATGATAATGGGAATGTTGCTCTCCTCGCGAATCAAACGGCAAACCTCCAAACCATCCATTTGAGGCAGCGATAAATCCAGTATAAGCAAATCATAACGGTTCTCTTGAAACAGTTTTAAGCCCTCAAGCGGAGTAAGCGCCACGGTGGTATCTATCTGGCTTTTCATAAGCCGTGATTGCAACAAAGTAGCCAGTTCTTCATCATCTTCTATCATCAATATTTTTACCATGTCGCTGATTATATCTTTAAAATGTAACAAGCCACCCTTGAAAAAGGGCAACTGTTTTAAGCACTTAGGCTAAGGGACGAACTGTTTGTTGTAAGTTCGTTAGAGCTGTAGTGTGCAAGAATATTTTGAAGTATCTTATCTTTTAGGGCAGTTTTACTCTGCTCTTGCGTGGACGAAGAAGATGTATCTGATGTATCATCTTCCAACAAAGCCAGTAGTTCATCTTGCGAAATTGTGCCGTCTTTGTTTGTGTCTAGGGCTGAGAAAACATCACTTATACTGCTTTCCTCAGATGACTCTTCAGATGAGGACGGTAGTGGCGGAGGTGGTGGCGGCACAGAACCCATCATCTCGCTTTTGCCCCCAGATTTTTGCGGTTTGCTGGCTTCGAGTGCAGCCAAAAACTCTTCGCTACTCATGCCTCCGTCACCGGTTGAGTCAAGTTTTGAAAAAATATCGCTGATTTGAGAAGAGATATTTTGTGTTGATTCTGTTGAATCGCTTGAAGATGATTGCATTGCGGTAGTAAATTCATTCAAATCAACAGTGCCGCTTCCGTCGCTGTCTATGGAGTTTAGAAGTTCCTTAGCCATCTCTTCGAAATTAGGTTTTGTCATTGGCGTTGCGGACGAACCGTATGATGCATACGAACTATAATTAGAACTCACAGTCATAAGAGACTCCTTGTGTTGTGTAGCAAGAAACTCTTGCTCAAACAGAAGAATAGAAGTAAAACGGTAACTTATTAGTAACAATAAGATTTATTAGGATGTTTTAAAGACTTGTTTGGATTGTGTTAGAGAGGGAGTTGGTGGAGCTGTGGAGGATCGAACTCCAGTCCGAAACCACGCTACTCCTAACGTCTACATGTTTAGTAAAGTTGTTTGAGTTTAATCTTGCTTCGCACAGCTTGCAAAGCTACGCAAGACGAGCCTCTTGAGTTCATTTCATGTCCGAGACAAACATAAAGTATATCTACATAAGGGTTATACTTCGAGTCCTATTTATCTAGAGTCCATAGGTGAAGCAGCCCGCCTTCCAGTCTTAGTGGAAGGGGTTAAAACTTATGCTACTGCGTAAGCTGGGCGGTAATTTGTATTGTTTGCGTTTAAGCAAGTTGAGCCGCGTAACGGAAGTGCTCAGTCCGACATGCAATTAGAAGCTACTTGATCCCGTCGAAACCAGGTCAGCCCCATGAGTAGAATTGTAACATAATCTTTGTAAATGAAGAGTAAAGAGGAAAAAATTTAACTACACGCTCATTACACATTAAAAGTTGTATACTTTAAAAAATATGAAAACGGAGTATTAAAAATGAAGAAGATTCTTATATCGACGGTTTTGCTTTCAAGCCTCTCTTTTGCGGGCGGTTTTATGGATATGGGTACGAGCGGTGATATACATGTAATTCTTTCAAGCGATAAAGTATTAAGCGAGGGGCAGAATAAAATTAAAGTAGAGTTAAACAGAGGTAAGCACGGCGGAGCGGTTGTTGCGGCTAAAGATGTTCGAGTGAAGTTTTTTATGCCTGAAATGCCGGGAATGCCTTCTATGGAGTCAAAAGATATTTGTAAAAAAGCAGATAAATATTTTGAGTGCAACGTCAATTTTGGTATGGGCGGAACATGGCAGTATCAAGTTTTTATAAAAGATGAGCAAAATAAAGATTACAAATACAAAGGGAGTGTTAATTTAGGTCAAGCATCATCAATGCACTCTCGTTAAGACTTTATGATGAAGATGCTTATTTTTTTTATTATTTCTACGGTTTGTTTTGGTGAAGAGTTTAACGAGGTGTTTGAAAAAGCACTTAACCGTTCACCGAATTTGTTAGCAAAACAAGAAAAAATCTTAGCATCCCATCAAGCACTTAAGAGCGAAGTTACATACAAAAATCCAATTATTTCAATAGGTGTGGATGGTATATCTTTAAATAAGAATTTTTTAAAAATGAATCTTGAGCCTATGCAGACTCAGTTTATCGGCATTACTCAGGAGTTTGAGACTTTTGGAAAACTTGACCTTAAAGAGGCAATACTTAAAGCTGATACTCTAATGTTAGAGTATGAGTTAGAAGAGTTGAAGATAGAGTTATATAAAAAAATGGCACTTGTAGTTGAACAAATCTCAACTTTTACAACTTCTATAGAACTGCTGGAGCAAAAAAAAATCAACTTAGAGATGCTATTAAACTACTATGAAAAAAGCATAAGTGTTGAAGACGGATTTAAAACGAGTGTAGAGGTTCAAAAAAATATATTTGTTGTCGAGGATAAAATTTTAGAGCTGGAAGATAGAGTAACATCGCTTAAAAATGAGTTTAAGTATCTAGCAAATCAAGATTTTACGCAGGTGCAAAAAGCTCAAATAGCTGAGGAATTTTTGCAAGAAGATATAAAAAAATCTCCTAAATATAAAATATTTGAGATAAAAACGAGGCAGCTGAAGCTTCAAAGAACTCTTGAAGAGAGAAAAAAATACTCAAATGTGAATCTAAATATCAGCTACAACCGTCGTGAAAGTTTTGATGATTATCTCTCGGTTTTAACCTCTTTTGAACTTCCTGTTTATGGTGCTGAAGAGGCAAAAGTCAAAAAAGTAAAGCATTTGAGAGCTGAGAGTATTCAAGAAGAGAATAATTTTATGCAAAATATGACCATGCTTTTTTTAAACAATTACAAAAGAGCGGAGTATTTAAATGCAAGAGTTGAGAATCTTGATACGATTTTAGAAAAATATAAAGCATTGACTCTCTATGAGAAATCCAACATAAAAAACAGCATCACGCTTGAAAAAAGTATAGAGAACGAGAATCTGCTTTTTGATTTAGAGATAGAGAAATTAAAATATAAACTAGATATAAAAGCGGCTCAGTTAGAGCTTTTTTATATCACGAAAGAGAGCCTATAATGAAAATATTACTTTTAATACTTTTGAGTCTTGCGTTTGTGGAGGCAAAAACGTTTGTGCAGGCTTTTAATATACAAAGCATCAAGCCAAAGGTGCAAGCGCAAAAAATATCTAAAACATACTATGCAACCACCGCTTATAACGAGCGTAAAATCTATGAAGTCAACATAAGATTTGACGGCTACATCGAAAAATTGGAGGCTAACGAACTCTATAAAAGCGTCAAAAGGGGAGATAAGCTTTTTGATATATACTCAAAAGAGATTTATACGCTCAAAAAAGAGTTAAGTGCCGCTAAAAATTTTCCGACTCTGCAATCAACTGTTTTAGAAAAGTTAAAACTTTATGAACTTGATGAAAAAGCTATTGCTTCTGAAGGCTCAACAATTTCTATTTACAGCAGATACAGCGGTCAAATTATACAAAAGAATCTTTTTGCCGGTTCGTATGCAAAAGCAGGCGTTGCTCTTTTAAAAATTGCAGATAGTTCTGATATGTGGGTTATTGCAAAAGTGTATCAAAAAGATTTTGAGTTTATAAAACAGGGGATGAGTGCCAGTGTCGAGATAGAGGGCTTTAACGCACCCGTTGAAGGGAGAGTGGGCAAGATATATCCAAAGATAAACAAAGAGGATTTGACTTTTGATGTTAGGGTTGATGTTGCAAACCCGCACGGTAAAATTTTCTCCGATATGTTTGCAAAGGTAAGTTTTGGCAAAAACCTAAATGCAGCGCTCACGCTGCCAAAAGATGCCGTTATAAAAAGGGGTGAGAAGTTTTATGTTTTTAAGAAAATATCACAAGGCGAGTATGAGCCACAAGAGGTTGACGCAAAGTACGGCGGCGGGTATTATCAAATTTCTAGCGGCATTTCGCAGAATGATGAAGTGGCGCAAAATGCACTCTTCTTGCTTGACAGCGACGCGGTTATAAACAGCTCATATATGAGTGAAAAGTGGTAAGAAGATGATTGAAAAAATCATAGGCTTTAGCGCAAAAAACATATTTTTAGTTCTTATAGTCTCAGTGATTTTAACGATTTTAGGGATATCGAGCCTTAAAAATATTTCGCTTGACGCTCTACCGGATCTCTCTCCTCCTCAAGTTATACTTGAAGTCTCTTATCCGGGACAATCTCCTAAAATCATCGAAGAGCAGGTCTCTTATCCGCTTATCAGCTCTTTAATGTCGCTCTCCAATATCAAAACCATTCGAGCGATGAGCAGTTTTGAAACTGGAATGATTTACATTATCTTTAAAGACGATATGGATATTTATGATGCCAGAAGCAGGATTTTAGAGCAGCTCTCTTCCATCTTGCCGACTTTGCCCTCAAATGCAAAAGTAAGTATGGGCCCTGATGCAACGGGTGTGGGCTGGGCTTATCAATATGTTTTAAAATCAAACAAGCTTAATCTCTCCGAGTTAAGGGATTATCAAGATTACTACTTAAAATACGGACTGCTGGGTGTTGACGGTGTCAGTGAAGTGGCGGCCGTGGGCGGATTTGTAAAAAACTATCAGCTTCTTGTAGATCAAGATAAGATGGTTAAGTACAATATCGGCATAAACGAGATAACCGATGTGCTTAAAAAGAACAACCAAGATATCGGCGGCGGCGTACTTTTACAAAACGGTTATGAAAATATAATTCAGGTTCGCGGATATGCCTCAAGCATAGAGGATATCGAAAATATAACACTCAAAGTAAGCGGGGTAACGCCTATAAAACTGAGTGATATAGGTGAAGTTGCTCTCGTGCCGACGCCAAGACGGGGCGTTGGGGAGTTTAACGGAGAGGGTGAAGTTGTCGGCGGCATTGTTTTGGTGCGATATAAAGAGAATACTTACGAGGTAATTCAAAAAATCAAAGCAAAAATTGAGTCGCTTAAAAATGAAGATGTAGAGATAGTTACAGTTTATGATAGAAGCCTGCTTATAGACAGAGCGATAGACACGCTTAAACATACATTGATAGAAGAGTCCGTCATAGTCATCATCATTACGGCTCTTTTCTTGTTTCATTTTAGAAGTGCTTTGGTTGTCGTCATCATACTCCCTTTGACGGTTTTGCTTAGCTTTTGGCTTATGACGCTCTTTCATGTAGGCTCAAATATTATGAGTTTAGGAGGTGTCGCTATAGCCATAGGTGCGATGGTGGACGCTTCAATTGTAATGGTTGAAAATGCTCATAAACATCTCAGCAGAAGCGACGGCTCAAAGAGCAGGGTTGAAATCATCATAGAGTCTTCAAAGCAGGTCGGTCGTCCAGTATTTTTTGCTCTTATTCTCATAGTTATCTCGTTTTTGCCTATTTTCGCATTAGAGGGGCAGGAAGCAAAACTCTTTTCGCCTCTTGCCTACACCAAAACATTTGCAATGCTTATCGGCGCGCTGCTCTCCATTACGCTGGTACCGGTTTTAATGGTGCTATTCATTAAGGGTGAGATTAAAAAAGAGGAACATAACTACATCAATCGATTTTTTACATTTTTATATACCCCTGTGCTGAAACTCTTTCTAAAATTAAAGTACTTTGTCATTGTTCTTGCCGTTATCGCGATAGCGTACATGTATCCGCTTTACAATGCGCAAAAATGGGAGTTTATGCCGCAGTTAAACGAGCAGGATTTCATGTATATGCCCGTCACTCCTTATGGTGTGAGCATTGATTTGGCTAAAGAGATTAGTGCCGAGACAAACAAAATCATCAAAAGTTTTCCCGAAGTCGATACCGTTTTTGCAAAAGCAGGGCGCGCAAACACGGCGACAGACCCCGCTCCGCTTGCGATGATAGAGACTATCATAACTTTTAAAGACAAATCTCTTTGGAGAGAGGGCATGAGCTATGAGAAGTTGATGCAAGAGATGGAGAACGCACTTAAAGTAAAAGGGCTGATTAACTCTTGGACTTACCCGATTAGAGGGAGGATAGATATGCTTCTAACAGGTATCCGTACCCCTCTTGGCATAAAACTCTACGGGGATGACAACAAAATTTTAGAAGAAATCTCTTCAAAGATGGAGCAAAAACTAAAAACTATGCCGACTACACTAAGCGTATCTGCCGATAAATCAAACAGCGGATATTTTTTAGAAGTAAACATTATGCAGGATAAACTCTCAAGATACGGTCTTTCAAAAGAAGATATACTTGATACTATCTCCTTTGGGGTAGGGGGGCTTGGCGTGGGTACTTTTATTGACGGACTTAAACGCCATCCTATATCTATGAGGATAAATTCCGATCAAAGAGAAGATATAGATAAAATCAGAGAGTTAAAAGTAAAAACATCTTTTGGATTTTTGCCTCTTAGTATGTTTGCAGATGTAAAATACACAGAGGGAGCGAGTGTTATAACGAGTGAAAAAGGTATGAAAGTTTCATTTGTTTATATCACGCCAAAAAGCGGTGCCAGCGTGGATGAGTATAAAAACACGGCTAAGACTCTTTTGCAAGATATCAAACTTCCAAAAGGGTACTACTATGAGTTTGCAGGGCAGAGCGAATATCTCGAATCTGCCAAAGCAAGACTTAGTTTTATTGTTCCCATAGTCGTTATCAGTATCTTTATACTCATCTATTTTGCGCTTAAAGATATGACAAATTCGCTTATCGTCTTTTTGACTCTGCCCTTTGCCGTTCTCGGCGGACTGCTCTATATCGACTATCTTGGATTTAACCTCTCGGTTGCCGTTATCGTGGGCTTTTTAGCTCTGCTTGGTATTGCTGCAGAGACGGCGATTGTTATGGTTATATATCTTGAAGAGGCGATAAAAGATAAAACTCTCTCGCATCAAGAGGCAATTATACACGGCTCGGCAGGGCGATTAAGACCAAAACTGATGACGGTTTTTGCCATTCTCGGCTCTCTTTTGCCCATCATGTACATCGGCGGAGTGGGAAGTGAAGTTATGCAGCGAATTGCAGCACCTATGATAGGCGGAATAGTAACTTCGGCTATTTTAACACTGCTTATTATCCCCGTTTTATACTCTCTAAGGAAAAAAGTGTAAAATACTTAAATGAATATTTTACTACTTGAAGATGATGTTATTTTATCAGAGATACTTTGCGAGCATTTAAGCGAAAAAGGCTACTTTGTTTCATGTGCTTACGATGGTGAAGAGGCTTATGAGAAGATAATTAAGAAGCGGTATGATTTTATGCTTTTTGATGTAAATGTACCGCTTTTAAACGGCTTTGAACTCTTAAAACTATTAAAAGAACAGTATATCAACATCCCGACTATCCTTATCACTTCGCTTGATTCTGCCGTTGATTTAAAAAAAGGGTTTGATTTGGGGTGTGATGATTACCTAAAAAAACCCTTTGACCTCATAGAACTCGACGCAAGAATAAACTATCTTATAAAAATGCACAATCTAAACTCTACACATATCGTTATAGACGCTACGAGTTATCTTGATAAATTGACTCACACGCTTGTTAAAGAGGGCGAAAAAATAAAATTATCCAAAAAAGATTTTGAAATAATTGAGTATTTTTTATCGCAAAAAGATAAAATTATCTCACATGCAGAGCTAGCCGCAAATATCTGGATAGACGGCGAGGTGCCGAGCGATGCAACGCTTAGAACATATATAAAAAATATAAGAGCGCACCTTGGCAAAGATTTTATAACCACAATCAAAGGAGTCGGCTATAGAGTTAACATCCAGTGAAAAAAAGTCGCTCTACGGCTTTTTAGGACTTTATCTTAGTTCATCAATCTTTTTAATTCTCTTTATTGCCGTTAGCTTTTACGGCTATGAGTCTTCAAATATTATCTTGGTAAAAAAAGAGAAGATGCAGAATTTGGCACTGAGCCTCTCTTCAAAAATCGTCTCTTCATATATGAATTCGCAGCCGCTAAACATTGAGAAAACAGACGAATACGATATAACGCTCTATGATGAAAACAGAGCCGTTATCTACGGTTTGGTCTCAGAGGCGATAGAGTTTAAGCAGGGCTTTTACGAGGATGATAAATTTGACTATTTCGTAGATCTTAGTCCGCAGCTTCATCACGATGTAAAATATTTGGTCGTTAAAAATAAAAAAGCAAATGAGCAAATTTTTATATTGGTTCAAAGCATACTTCTTATCGCCCTGTTTTCGGTTATTCTTATCGTAATTGTGGGCTACTTTTTAGCAAAGATGTTTTTAAAACCGATACAAAACGAAAGAATCAAACTAGACAAATTTATCAAAGATACGACACATGAACTAAACACACCCATTACCGCAATTTTGATGAGTGTTGAGAGGCTTAAAAAAGAGAATATTGATGAGAAAATTTTAAAAAGAGTAGATATTAGTTCAAAGCGAGTTCAAAAAATATATTCGGATTTAACCTATCTGTTGTTAGAAAATGAAAATAAAGAGGCAAAACAAATCAATCTAAAAGAGATTATAGAAAATGAACTCACTCTTTATGAGGATTTGGCATCCAAAAAATCACTAACCATAGATAAAAACCTCTCAGATGCTTTTTTAATAATTGATCAGCTAAGCGCAGAGAGGCTTATTAGCAACTTGCTCTCGAATGCCCTCAAATACAACAAGCACGGCGGTAAGATAGAGCTAACGCTAAGTGCAAACGAGTTTACCATCAGCAATAGCGGTACGGGAATAAAAAAAGAGCAGCAGGATAAAATTTTTGACAGATTTTACAGA
This sequence comes from Sulfurimonas sp., assembly GCA_030654155.1. GTDB lineage: Bacteria > Campylobacterota > Campylobacteria > Campylobacterales > Sulfurimonadaceae > Sulfurimonas. The sequence goes on from JAURYA010000046.1 coordinate 17,488, forward strand.
GCCAATGAATACGAAGGCGGATTTGGAATCGGATTGGATATTGTTAAAAGAGTTTGTCAAAGATATAAAATAGAGATTAAGATAAGTTCTGTAGAGAATGGTTTGACAACGGTTACATTAGGGTTTTAAAAGTAGTGGTGGTGGCCAATCTCGGAATCGAACCAAGGACACGCAGATTTTCAGTCTACTGCTCTACCGACTGAGCTAATTGGCCATCTTTTAAAGAGCGCAATTGTAGCTTGCAAGGACTGAAAGTTAGCTTACAAGCTTTTTTATTTCAATATAATAGGCATGTCCACTGTTTTAATGGATAAATTAATATAAATTTGTTACAATCGCAACAATAACCAATAAGGGCAGTGGTGCGAATGACAAATATTATTTTATGTGGTGGTAGCGGTACAAGACTTTGGCCCATAAGCAGAACTCTTATGCCAAAACAGTTTGTAAAACTTTTTAACAACAAATCACTATTTCAACTAACGCTCCAAAGAAACTCAGCGGCTTGCAATAAACTCTTTATAGTCTCAAACTCCGAGCAATATTTCTTGGCACTGGACCAATTAGAAGAGATAAGCAATACCAAAAACAATGAAACAAAATATCTTCTTGAGCCCATCGGCAGAAACACGGCTCCGGCAATAGCTCTTGCATGTTTAGCTCTTGATAAAGATGAGATTGTTTTGGTTACGCCATCGGATCATCTTGTAAAAAACGAAGCTCAGTATCAAAAAATTTTACAAAGTGCAAAAGAGTTGGCACATCTTGATTGTCTTGTTACTTTTGGTATAAAACCTACTTTTGCCGAAACTGGATTTGGGTACATAGAAGCAGAGGGCGAAGATGTAAAAGCTTTTCATGAAAAACCTGACTTTGCTACTGCTACTGCATATTTAAAAGCAGGAAACTACTACTGGAACAGCGGAATGTTCTGTTTTAAAGCAGGAGTTTTTCTAGATGAACTTCAAAAGTATTCGCCGCGCATCTACGAAGCATCATACGCTGCATATAAGGCGGCTTCTTCTTCAGCCTCGTTAACCAGAATCAAACTTGAAGATATGCAAAACATCCCTGAAGATAGCATAGACTATGCAGTTATGGAAAAGTCCTCAAAAGTCAAGGTAGTGCCATCGGACATAGATTGGTCGGATGTCGGAAGTTTTGATGCCCTTTATGAAGAGTTGCCAAAAGATGAAAACGGCAATACCGTAAATGAAAAATATGTCCAAATAGATAGTAAAAACAACTTGATTTATGGAAATGAGAGAAAGATAGCAACAGTCGATATAGAAGACCTCATTATCGTTGACACTGGCGATGCACTGCTTATCTCAAAAAAAGGCTCATCCCAAAAAGTAAAAAACATTGTAGAAATGATAAGAGGCGATAGCGAACTTCATAACATTCACCTAACCGCTCACAGACCTTGGGGAACATACACTATTCTAGAAGACAATCCAAAATACAAGATTAAACGCATAGAGGTAAAGCCTGGAGGCAGACTCTCTCTTCAAAAACATTTTCACAGAAGCGAACACTGGACTGTTGTCAGCGGAACTGCAGTAGTTACACTTGGTGAGAGAGAGATATCCTTAAGAGCAAATGAGTCCATATATATCCCTATGGGTGAACTGCATAGACTTGAAAATCGCGGAAAACTTCCGCTTGTTGTCATAGAGACTCAGATCGGCGACTATTTGGGTGAAGACGATATTGTCAGAATTCAAGATGATTATAGAAGATTCTAATATGGACTGCCGCACTTCGTTCGCAGTGACTACCTCTCGTCATTGCGAGGAGCTTGCGACTTCCGTTGATGTCTTGCTTACATTCCACTTAGTGACTACCTCTCGTCATTGCGAGGAGCTTGCGACGCGGCAATCTCCTTTGATATTTAAAGGTCTTAATTGAAACACAATATTTTACTTGCTTTTAGTTTTGCAAAAAGAGATTTTAAAGAGCGTTATGTCGGTACGGGTCTGGGGCAAGTCTGGTATATCCTCTCACCTATTATTACTATTTTTATCTATACCGTTATCTTTTCTGACTTTATGAAAATGAAGCTTGACATAGTGGACAATAGCTACTCTTACAGTATCTATCTTGTTCCGGGGCTTTTAGCGTGGACATCTTTTAGTACGATTTTGATGAGGTTAAATAACTCGATTTTGGAGAAGTCAAATCTTATAAAAAAGATAAGCGTTCCTGCTTTTGTTTATCAGCTGAGTATTATCATCACTGAATTTGGCATTTTAATGCTCTCATATTCCTTAGCACTCATCTTTTTGCTGCTTGTAAATCATCCCATAACTTTAACTTTTCTCTATCTTATCCCTATTTTGGTTTTGCAGACACTTTTTGCTTTTGCACTTGGTGTAATTATCTCGCTGTTTACCCCGTTTTTTAAAGATTTAAAAGAGGCAGTTCCCATTTTCGTTCAGCTTTGGTTTTGGATGACGCCTATCATATATATGAAAGAGATGATTGCGGACAAATTTCCTTCTCTTTTGATCTACAACCCGTTTTACTACTTTGCGCAAATATACCAAGATATTTTTCTTTACTCAAAAGCACCCTCTATTCACGCTATATTAATTATACTAGCCATAAGCATATTAACTCTGCTTTTAGCGGGATTTTTGTATAAAAAAATGATTGGCACCATCAAGGATATTATTTAGATGAAAAAAATCTTAGAAGTAAAAAATGTATCAAAAATTTATAAGATGTATAAAAATAACTTTGATAGGTTAAAAGAGATTTTTTTAAATAAACCATATCATAGAGAGTTTGTCTCCAACAATGATATCTCTTTTGACCTTTTTGAGAGTGAGACACTTGGTATCATCGGAGTAAACGGCGCAGGAAAATCAACTATACTTAAAATCATAGCAGGAGTTACAAACCCAACAAGCGGAGAGGTTATAAGGCGCGGCAGAGTAACTGCTCTTCTTGAGCTTGGTACGGGCTTCAATGACGAACTAAGCGGATATGAAAACATCTTTTTAAACGGAACGCTTATTGGGATGACACTTCAAGAGTGTGAAGAAAAAGCAAAAGAAATAACCTCTTTTAGCGAACTTGGCGACTATATATATGAACCTATCAAAACCTACTCATCGGGAATGAAGATGCGTCTGGCGTTCTCTATAGCCATCTATTCAGAACCGCAAATTCTCATTGTAGATGAAGCTCTATCTGTCGGAGATGCCCACTTTGCCGCAAAATGTACAAAAGCGCTCAAACAAAGAAAAGAGAACAATATGTCTATCATCTATGTTTCTCATGACTTAAACTCTTTAAAACTACTTTGTGACAGAGTTATTTTGCTCCATCATGGCGAGGTTGTTCAAGAGGGCAACCCTGAAGCTGTTATGAATAGTTACTACTTTTTGATATCGAAGTTAAATGATGAAGCACAGGAGATAAAGATAAACAACTTGAGCGAAAACTCTTTTGGAAGTTTTGAGATAGAGATAAAAAAAGTGCTTATCTTCGGTGAAAAATCAAAATCTCAAATTATATCTTCCGGTGAATACTCCACTATACAAATTTATCTAAAATCATCTGCAAAGTTTGATAATATTACAATCGGTATCCATATAAGAGATAGATTCGGGCAGGATATTTACGGTACAAACACCTACTATCAAAAAATAGATATCTCCTTAGAAGAGGGCGAATATATGTGTAGTTTTGAGATGCCTTTAAATATAGGTGTCGGCAAATACTCGTTAGGTTGTGCAGTTCATACGGGAGATTATCATACGGATAAATGTTTTCACTGGCTAGACCATGCCGCCGAGTTTGAAGTTGCAGGAGTCGAGGGAAATATTTTTATAGGACTTTGCAGGCTTGAACCAAAAATTACTTTATCTCGTTATTGAGATTGCCACGGCAAAAGCCTCGCAATGACAAGGAACAGTCACTGCGAGGAACGGAGTGACGCGGCAGTCTAATGGAGTGAAGAGAAGATTGCTTCGCTTCGCTCGCAATGACAAGTGAGGCAATTTAGTTTTAAAAAAACATCTTTAGTTAAATTTAAAAAAAGAGTATAAACATGAAAAAAATATTTGTAGACTGCTCGTATCTTTATAATAATACGGAATCAAATACCGGAATACAAAGAGTTGTAAGAAAAATTACCGAAAATTTATTGGAACTTTCAAAAGAGAATGGTAGTGAAATCATTTTAGTTGATATTGCAAACGGTAGTTTTTTTAAAATAGAATCCCAAATGTTGTATCCGTCCGTCTCTGCAAATGTACAAAAAGCATCTCGTTTAGATATTAGAAAACTGATAAATTTTGCAAAAGAGTATTTAAAAAACATTTATAAAGCGGTAAAAAGTCTTATATTCGCACTGTTTCCATTTTCTGCCGTCGGTAATTTTTTACATGCGCCTAGAACAAAATTCGGCTTAAGTTTTCTTATAGATACAATAATAATAAAACCTTTAAAATCAGTTATCAGACTACAAAAAAAAGAGACGGCAGTAGCTGCCGAGGTTGCTCCGCTTATGGTTGAAAGCGGTGATATACTTTTACTTCTTGACTCGACTTGGCACTTAAATATATGGTCAAGCGTATCAGCTTTTAAAAAACAAGGCGGCATGGTAATCGGAATAATATATGACATTATTCCGATATCTCATCCCCAGTTTTGCGATGATTCTCTCACTAAAGTTTTTAAAGAGTGGTTTTACGACTCCTTAAAATATGTCGATGGATATATCGCAATTTCAAATACTATAAATATCGGACTCAGAGAATTTCTGTCTAAAGAATTTGGAGGGCAAATAGAAGATAAAAAATTTGATTATTTCCTGCTTGGAAGCGATTTTGAATATAATACACTTAGTAAACCGATCGTCAGACCGGCTTTAGAGGAGATGTTTTTAACAAATAAATCAGTTTATTTGATAGTGTGTACGGTAGAACCTAGAAAAAATCACGCATATCTGCTTGATGTATTTGATCAGTTATGGAAAAATAACTTTGATGTTTCATTATGTATTGTGGGAAAAATAGGCTGGAAAATAGAAAAAACTATAAATAGAATAAACTCGCACGATATGCTTAATAAAAAATTGCATTTTTATAATGATTTAAGCGATGCTGAGCTTCAATATTGTTATAAACACTCAAAGATGTTGCTTTTTCCTTCGATTGTTGAAGGTTTCGGCTTGCCTATAGTTGAAGCTTTGTCTTTCGGTCTACCTGTTTTAGCCAGCGATATAGCAGTGCATAGAGAGGTCGGGGGTAAGCAAATAGGATATTTCAGCATATCAGATACCAAAGATTTGGAAAATCAAATAATAGATATAGAACAAAATGAAATTCCGGCTTCTTATACTCCTCCCGAAGATTACAGGTGGATGAGTTGGAGAGAAAGTTCTCAAATGTTGCTTGAAAAAATAAAAAAAATAAGTAGCCAAATATGAAAAATTTTATAAAAAAATTACCGTTGGTAGGTTTTCTTGGTAGATATTTATACAATTTATTGAGAATAAATAATATCAAGCATGGATTGGTTGTATTGGAAAATCTCATTATCAGTCAGCAGCAGCAGATACAAGACCAGCAACAGCAGATAGCTATGCTAAAAAATGAGCTTGAAAATAGTAAAAATGCTATATCTCAAGAGATGGATTTTAAGTTGGCAGATTTGATGTTACATCACTCTTTATCGCTTCGTCACCGCATAGATCAGTTTGTTTTTGATGCAAATATAGAGTTGAAAAACAGCATAAATTCACCTGATGAAAAACTCTCAAATATCGCTACTATGGCAACAAAACTCTCAGATGAGAAGTAAAGTTTTTTCTATACATCAGTTTACGCCCTCTATTGCCGACGGTGACGGAGTAAGCGGTGGTGTTTTATGGACGGCGGATATTTTGCGTGAGTTTGGTTTTAACTCATTAGTTTATGCAAACCACATCGATCCTAAGTTAAAAGATAAAGTTCTTCATATAGATTCTTATGTTCCATCGCCAGATAATGTATTGATTTACCACCACTCGATAGGGCATGAGCATCATAAACAGATTCTTGCTTTTGCGGACAAAAAAATATTATGCTATCACAACATAACCCCTTCTCATTTTTTTAAAAACTCTCCTCATCTTCAGCAAGCATGTGACCTTGGCAGAAAGCAGCTTGCATCATCGACTAAAGCATTTGTGGCTTCTTATGCAGATTCAGAGTACAACGATAAAGAGCTTCGCGCTTTTGGGTACCCAAATCCCATTCCCATACCGTTATTAGTCGACATTACGAAAAAAAATTTAATCCGCCCGAATGAAACTATAATTAAAAATTATTCTCAAACATTTACCATACTCTTTGTGGGACGCATCGTATCTAACAAATCACAAGAGATGCTCATAGAAACTATCTACTATCTCAAAAAGCTTCTATCTTTAAAACTAAAACTTATTTTAGTAGGCAGCACATCGGAACAAGCGTATTTTGATTATCTAAAAAAACTTGTAGTTTCGTTAAAACTAGAAGACAGCGTACTGTTTGCAGGCAAGGTGTCACAAGAGGATCTCGCGGCTTATTACTCCGCTGCCGATATATATCTTAGTTTAAGTGATCATGAAGGCTTTTCTATACCTATCATTGAAGCACTATCTTATGATACGCTTACTATTGCTTACTCAACTTGCGCTTTGCCTGATACCTTGGGAGAGCAGGGAGTTATTGATTTTAAATCGCCTGATTTGGTCGCTCAATATATATATGACATTATAAACGACCCCATTTTGCGAGCAAATATTTTAAAACGCCAAAAGAGACATTTTTTAAAATTTCATCCGGACAATCTAAAGAAAAATTTTGCTGATTTTTTAACTGCCGTTGATATAGATATTCCAAATTATCCCTCATCCATTAAATCTTTTTCTGATGAAACAATCCGCATAGAAGGTTCTTTTGACTCCTCTTACTCTTTGGCTATCGTAAATAAAGCTATCGCAAAGGCTCTTGGCAAAAAAGGTTGCAATGTAAAACTCTATTCAACCGAGGGTTTTGGAGATTTTGAACCCAATTTATCATATATTTCTGATTTGGATATTTTAGGTATGTATGAAAATACTCAAGAGTTTGTAAACACAACCATAAGAAATCTCTATCCCCCAAGAACAAATGCTATGCAAGGTGAAAATAAGGTTATCGGTCCTTACGGTTGGGAAGAATCTGTTTTTCCAAAAGAGTATGTAGATTTTTTCAATGCTCGTCTAACAGCTGTCTTTGCGATGTCGGAGTATGTCAAAAAAGTTTTAAAAAATTCAGGTGTCTGTGTTCCAATAGTTACAACCGGTATTGTAGCTGATGATATTATAGAAACGCCATCGCAAAAGTTAGATTTTGAACTGCCTCACGGTTTTAGACTTCTTCATATATCGTCGGCTTTTCCTCGCAAAGGGATAGATAAGCTTTTAGAGGCATTTGAACTTCTTGATGAAAGTTTTTCTCTTATCTTGAAAATATTTCCAAATCCTCACAACAATGCCGTACAACAGCTTTTAAATATCGGTTATGTTTTAACAAAAACCATTCAAGAGGGAGTTTTTTTATATGTCAAAGAGAACAAAACTATTTTATGTATAAATAAAGATTTAAAAAAAGAGCAGATACGCTATCTTTATGAAAACAGCAACCTTCTCGTTGCGCCAAGTTTTGGAGAGGGTTTCGGTCTGCCTATGGCAGAAGCCATGCTTTGCAATCTCCCTGTCCTTACAACCGGATATGGCGGGCAGACGGACTTTTGCAACGATGCAACGTCTTGGCTTATAGATTTTGATTTTGCCGTAGCTTCAACACATTTAAGTGAGCCAAACTCTATCTGGGCAGTACCAAAAACATCTCATATAGCATATCAGATAAAAAAGATAAGTCAGACTCCAAACTGTGAGATAGAATTAAAAACAGATCTCGCAAAAGAGGTTATTTTAAAAAACTACTCAAAAGAGGCGGTAGCTACTAAAATTTTAACAGCTATAAACTCAAGCGATTCCCTTGTCATTGCGAGTGATTTCGCTGTCATTGCGAGCGATTTCCCTGTCATTGCGAGCGAAGCGCGGCAATCTAAACCCCCGTCAATAGGAGTTTTTTCAACATACAACACCAAATGCGGTATTGCCATATATACAAAAAACCTCATATCTTCATTTGCAGATAAAACCGCAATCTTCGCCAATTATACACAGGAGACGACTGTTGCGGATAATCCGAACATAGTCCGTTGTTGGCAAAGCGGTAGAGACACTTCAGACATAGAGGCATTAAAGAGCGCTATCGTTTCAAAAAATATAACAACGCTGATAATCCAATATAACTTTAGTTTCATACCACTTTATCTTCTTGAAGAGTTGCTCTTTTTTTGTGATCTTAACTTTATAGATGTACATCTCTTTTTTCACTCTACTAAAGATGTTATAACAGCGGAGTATATTGACTCTTTAGGGTCAATATCTAAGTCATTAGATAAAACGACTGCGATTTATGTACACTCAGTAGAGGATTTAAACTATTTAAAACATTTCGGTATTTGTAAAAATACTTTTTTAATTGTTCATCCTTTCAATACGGAGCTGATGGATATGTCAAAACATATACAAAAAATCCCAAACGATTTTGTGACTTTAGCTACATTTGGTTTTTTACTGCCTCAAAAAGGAGTGTTAGAGCTGATAGATGTAGCCGAGGAACTAGATAAAGAAGGGGTAAAAGTAAAATTATTACTTCTTTGTGCTATTCATCCTGCACCTGTTTCACAAATTTTAAAAAAGCGTATTGAAGAGAAGATATCCTCATCCCCTATAAAAAATCGTATAGAAATATGTTTTGATTTTCTTCCCGAAGAGCAAATCGTCGCACGGCTATCTGCAGCAGATAAGATAGTTTTTGCCTATCAAAACACGCAAGAATCATCAAGCGCTGCACTAAGAATCGGACTCTTAAGCCAAAAAGAGATTATAGCAACACCGCAGCCGATTTTTAACGATGCAAAACATACGGTTACCTTTTCTAGCGATTCATCGGTAGCCTCTCTTGTTAAAACTATAAAAAAGTCCCTTTCATCCGAGTTTGATCCATCAAAACAAATAGAGTGGATTTTAAAAAACAATGTGCAAACAGTAAGTCAAAGGTTCTTTGGTTCATTATGATGGTATTTGTCATTGCGACTCGCTCCGTCATTGAGATTGCCACGGCTAAAGCCTCGCAATGACAAGCGCGGCAATCTGCTCTTTTGCACGGCAAGTTCTTCCGTCATTGAGATTGCCACGGCTAAAGCCTCGCAATGACAAGCGCGGCAATCTCAGCAACTTGAGTTTTAGAAGTGCCAATATTTTATATTAACAATACATCGGA
>JAURYA010000067.1 GCA_030654155.1 Sulfurimonas sp.
AAAGCCATGGTACTCAGCAGAAGCAATGCACTTAAAATTAAAAGTGTTTTCATAGATTTCCTTCTGAAAAATTGTAAAAGTAATAATAGAGTTCTTGCAAAACTTAAAACAGACTCACTAAGGCTTCGCTGCGCTGCAGAATCGTTCGCTTAGTTTTAGTTTTGCAACAAAGAAAAAGCTATGCGATAGGAGGACGAAACAGTTCTTTAGATATAGAATAATTATATTGTTCAATAAAGTCAAAATTATTTTCTTGCATACAAGAGGATGCGTCTATTTGAATACTATCTGCCATATAAAAATCAACAAGATTTACTTTGTGGTTGTGACTGTGCGTGTGTTCTAAGGTATTATGTGTGTGTTGGTGTTCATGGACAGAACAAAAATTATTATGAGAATCGTCTTTTAGAAAAACATCAGTTGCTGCAAATAGGCTAACGCCGAAGATAGAAAGAATAATTAAACTGATAATAATATGTCGCTTCATTACTCTTCCTTCTTCGTTAAATAGATGCTGTGATTATATCAGTCAAATATTAATATACTAGAAGATAGCTTTTACTTCGCCGTAAAGCTCCTCGCCGCAGTAGAGTGAGAGTTTTTCGTCCATCGTTACGCTCTTGTTTGGGTCAAAAAGCATGGCAGAGGCTCTCTCTCCTACTTTTATAACTCCGCGTTTCTCTCCTATGGCATCAGATGGGTTTTTCACGCAAACTCTTACAAGATGGCTCATTGAAATCATACCGCTCTTTACAAGTTTCGTATAGTAGAGGCTCATAGCATTTTTAAGCCCTTCGCAGCCGTATGCCGCATCATAAAATGCCACCTCTTTGTTTACAGGCGAGCTTGGCTGATGAAGAGTAGTCAAAATATCTATTTGGTTGTTTTTAAGCGCATCTTGGAGGAGTTTCATATCATCGTTACAAGAGAGAGGCGGATTTAGTTTTGCAGTAGTGTTAAAGTTTTTGCAAGCCTCATCAGAGTTTAAAAGATGATGGATAGAGACTTCGCATCTGACGTCCACACCCTCTTTTTTTGCTTTGTCTATAAGGTAGATTGAACGAGGCGAGGCAATTGACTTGAAGAGGATTCTTATCTTAAAGTGTCTAGCTATCTCTATCATGCGAGAGACATGTAAAACCTCGCTCAAATCCGGTATGCCGGCAAGCCCAAGCTTTGAGCTGACGTCTCCCTCCAGCATTACGCCACTGCTTATTAGCGAATTATCCTCAGCTTTACAAAATAGCGTCACTCCGTACATCTGGCAATACTGAGCAATCTTGATGGCTACGTCATTTTTGGCGATTGTACTCATATATGGAGCGATTGCGCCGCGTTTTAGTAAAATTGCAATATTGCTGAGCGTTGCATCCTCTTTTAGAGTGTTTAACATCAAATCAACTTTTGCGCCGCTTAGATTATGAAGTCCGTTTTGAGCAAATTCTAATACTATCTCGTTATCTATTGCAGGTATGCTATCGGCATTTAAGACTATGTGCCCTATCCCGCCCTTTAGTGCTTCATCGGAGACAATTTTTATATTTTTTGCGTTTAGAACAGAGTCCTCTACTCTTATGTTTGTATCTACCAAAAGCGGCATAAAATAGAGACCTTTTGCATCAATGATTTCGCCACCCTGCAAGCCTGAACCAATCTCTGTTACTACGCCCTCTTCTATACGAACATCAACTTCTCTCTCACACTCTATATCACACACCGTCGCATTTTTTATTACCATCTCTTCAACCTTTGATATATTGATAAAATTATAATAGATTATGGCTTATAAAAAAGATTTCTTTTTTTTAGCTTTTAGTTAATTTTAGTTATACTATTTCTAAATTATTTGTAGCTTACAAAAAGGCGATTAGTTGAGATACTCCCTAAATACTATTAAAATTTTTATCATTATTCTTTTCGTTTTAATCTACTCCGTTGTATTTGCCATTACCACAAACGATAAAAATTCACGAGTAGAGCTGCTTTTAAACCAGCAAATTGCGAACCTTCAAAATAACCACTTAGTCTCATATACAAACAATAAATATCTTGAGGAGATGCTGCATGAGTATATCTGGATTAATGCTTTGGCATTTTTTGGTTTTTTGCTCCTCTTTATTGTCATCTATCTCAATATTAAGCAACGTGTCACTCTTGAAAAGATAGTTAAAGAGAGAACAAAAGAGCTTGAGAGAGAAAAAAACAGAGCACAAAATGCGACAAAGGCAAAATCTCAATTTTTGGCGAATATGTCACATGAGATAAGAACACCGATTAATGGTGTTATTGGTATGAGCCATCTACTTTTGCAAACAAAATTAACTAAAGAGCAGATGAATTTTCTTAAAAATATTGACAATTCTGCCAAATCACTACTTAGAATCATAAATGATATTTTAGATTTTTCAAAGATAGAAGCAGGAAAATTATCAATTGAAAAAACTACTTTTAATCTTAAAAAAAGTGTCAGCAGCGTCATGGAATCGGTAAAATTTATAGTTCAAGAAAAAAATATAAGAATTCATCTTAAATATGGACCTAACTTAAAAGACTACTTTTATGGAGACAGTCTGAGAATTTCTCAAATATTGACAAATCTTTTAGGAAATGCCATTAAATTTACGCACAATGGCGACATTTACATAACCATCAAAAAGATTGATGAGAAGAGATTAAAATTTCAGATAAAAGACACCGGAATCGGTTTAAGCGAAGAACAGCAAAAAAAACTATTTAAATCTTTTTCGCAGGCTGACGGCTCCACTACAAGAAAATACGGCGGAACAGGTCTTGGGCTTGCTATATCAAAACAACTTGTAGAGCTTATGGGCGGTAAAATTTGGGTTGAGAGCAAAGAGGGATTTGGCAGCAGCTTCATTTTTGAGATAGAGCTTCAGGAGACAGATTTTATAGAAGCAGATGAAGAAAAAACAGAGTTTGATAAAAATATATTAAATGCAAATAAAATACTCATGGTAGAAGACAATTTAACAAACCAGCTTGTGCTTTTAGGACTATTGGAAGATTATGTTAAAGAGATTGATATTGCAAACAACGGAAAAGAAGCGCTAGATTTGTTTAAGAGCGGCAAATACGAGTTAATTCTTATGGACCTGCAGATGCCGGTTATGGACGGTTATGAAGCAACCAAGATTATCAGAGAGATTGATAAAGATATTCCAATCATCGCCCTAAGTGCAAATGCCATGACAGAAGAAGTAGAAAAAACGAAAGCATACGGGATGAATGAGCATCTTGCCAAACCGATTGATGTAGAAAAACTTTTTACCACTCTGAGCAAGTACATTAACTCTAATAAGAAATAATTTCATTTTATCAAAGGCTTTTTTTGCGTTATCTACTTTTAATCTTTTTACTATTGCAATTTTTAGAAGCGAGCCAATCTTACGAATCTGGCAAAAGCATCTACATGAAAAGTGGCTGTTATAGCTGTCATGGGATAAATCTGGAGGGTTTGCACAAATATCCATATCTTGCAAATCGGGCAAAAGGCTATATGACATACAAATTAAAACGATTTCGCTCAAAGCTTTCAGACAACCAGCAGCAAGAGATGATGATACCTTTTGCACTCAATTTAAGCGATAAAGATATAGACGATTTAACAACTTACATGTATCAGTTTGTTGAAGAGAAAAAAAATAAAAAGTATGATGACAATTTTAAAATACAAGGAGACGGCGGTTCATGAAAATTTTAGTCAGCGCGCTTGAACACTCGGCAAATATCCACCTGAAATCTCTAAAAAAAGAGCTAAGCGAGACGACAAAGTTTATCGGCATTTTTGACAGAGAACTTGGAGAGAGCATAATTGATTTAAGAAGCTTGGCAATAATGGGCTTTGTAGATGCAATAAAGAAGTTAAGATTTTTTATAAAGCTAAATAACCAGATGCTTGAGTTGGCAAAAGATGTTGATAAAGTCTTGCTTATTGATTCATCAGGGTTCAATCTCCCGCTTGCCAAAAAAATCAGAAAAAAGTATCCAAACAAAGAGATAATCTACTATATCCTGCCTCAAGCTTGGGCATGGAAGAAAAAACGGATTCCAGTTTTGGAGCGGACCATAGACCACCTAGCCTCAATTTTGCCATTTGAGAAAGAGTACTACTCTAAAAATGCTCCCATAACCTATGTAGGGCACCCTCTTTTAGACCAGATAACCGAGTTTAAAGAGAGTTTAAACGGCGAAGTTAAACAGATTGCTTTTATGCCTGGAAGCAGAAAGGGCGAGATAAAAAAACTCATGCCTATCTTTAAAGAGGTTCAAAAAGAGCTTGGAATTGAGTCAATAATTATAATACCAAAACACTTCTCTAAAGAAGATATAAAAGAACTTTATGGTAGCCTTTCAGGTTTTAAAATAGCTCACGATGCACATAAAACACTTCTTGAGGCGGACTTTGCATTTATATGCAGCGGAACTGCTACACTGGAGGCGTCGCTCATTGGGATACCGTTTATATTGACTTATATAGCCAGACCGCTGGATTACTTTATTGCGAGCAGGCTTGTTAAACTCGATTATATCGGGCTTGCTAATATAATGTTTTCAAAGTTCCAAAACAGAGCACTCCATCCGGAGTTTATTCAAGAAGATGTTAGTGCCAAAAATCTCCTAAGGGCATACAGCGAGTATGACAGAAGCAGATTTTTAGAGGGTTCAAAAGCGTTAAGAGCCTATTTGAAACACGGCAGTTCAAAAACAGTAGCAAAAATAATAGAGGGCATAGATGAAGATTAATTTTATAGATTTACAAGCGCAATACAAAAAATATGAAAAAGAGATTAATAGTGAAGTTTTAGAAGTTTTCGCTTCGGCACAGTTTATCGGCGGAGAGAAATTAAACTCGTTGGAAAAAAATCTGGCTGTTTATACAGGCGCTAAACATGCAATAGGCTGCAGCAGCGGAACTGACGCACTTTTACTAGCACTTATGGCGCTTGACATAGGCGTTGGCGATGAGGTCATCACAACTCCTTTTACATTTATAGCAACTGCCGAAGTTGTAGCCCTTCTGGGTGCAAAAAGTGTTTTTGTAGACATAGACGAAGAGAGCTATAACATCGACCCGTCTAAGATAGAGGCGGCAATTACTAAAAAAACAAAAGCGATTATCCCTGTTTCGCTTTACGGCCAATGCGCCGACATGGAAGCTATAAACAATATTGCAAAAAAATATAATATTACTGTCATTGAGGATGCATGTCAAAGTTTTGGCGCTACTTACAGAGGCAAAAAATCATGCAACCTATCAACTATTTCATGTACAAGCTTTTTTCCGTCAAAACCGCTTGGCGCTTACGGCGACGGCGGAGCGATATTTACTGACAATGATGAACTAGCAACAAAAATGCGTATGCTTCTAAATCATGGTCAAAACGAGAGATATAAACATAAATACATCGGCATAAACGGTCGTCTTGATGCTGTTCAAGCCGCAATTTTGAATGTAAAACTTAAACACTTTGAAGAAGAGGTAAGACTTAGAGATGAGATAGGCTCAAGATACAGCGATTTGCTTGAAGATGCAGATGTAATTACGCCAAAAATCGCAGAAGCAAGCACAAGCGTATATGCCCAATACTCAATAAGAGTAAAAGATAGAGAGGCGATGGTTGAAAAACTCTCAAAACTCGGAGTTCCGACCGCTGTTCACTATCCGGTTCCGCTTCATATGCAAGAGGCATTTAAAGATTTAGGCTACAGTACAGGCGATTTTCCAATAAGTGAGCTTGTCTCAAAAGAGATAATGTCGCTGCCGATGAGTGCATATCTAAGTGAAGCGGAACAAGATTTTGTTGTTCAAGCAATTAAAGGTTAGTCATTGAAAAAAATTGCTATTGTCGGGTTAGGTTTGATGGGCAAAAACCATTACAACACATTGAAAAGCATAGGCGGCATTAAGATAGTCGGTCTTTGCGATGTTGTAAAAAATGGCGAGTTTGAAGAGCCTTTTTTTACGGATTTACAGACGATGCTAGATGAGGTTAAACCCGACGCAGTTATTATTGTAACACCAACTTTCCTGCATAAAGATGTGGCTCTTAAGTGTGCTGTACGCAAAATTGATATATTTATTGAAAAACCTGCAGCTTCAAGCGTTGCAGATGCAAAAGAGATACTTAAGTCCGTAGAAGATAACGGTATTAAAAGCTGTGTCGGACATATTGAGAGATACAATCCGGTTGTGAAATCTCTAATTAATGAGATAAAAGATCATGAGATACTCTCAATCTCAATAACCCGCAGCGGCTCTTTTCCTGAACGCATTGCAGATGTAGGCATATTAACGGACCTCTCGGTTCATGATAGCGATTTGATACGCTTTATAACAAAAAAAGATATTGTAAAAAGCGCGGTCTTTAAATCTCAAAAAATCCATAAGACACATGAAGACAATGCAATACTGGCGTTTGAGCTTGAAGGTCAGATTATCGGGGATATCTCAACAAACTGGCTGACTCCGTACAGAAAAAGAAGCATTAGCGTTGCATGTAGAGTAGATGAGCAGAGTAAAATAAAATATTTTGAAGCTGATTTAATCTCTCAAAGCCTGACAGAACGCATAAATATCAACCCAAATTCACACATAACAAAAAACTGCTTTGTAAGCAGAAACAATGCTCTTGAGTCTGAGCTTGAAGCATTTGTAAACTATCTGCAAACAGGTGAGCGAGGCTCATTGGCAACGGTTAACGATAGCATAATCACATTAGAAATTGCGAGTAAATAATGTCACAAAACACAACTAATATTCATAAATCGGCAATTATAGAAGATGGCGCGAAAATAGCTCCGAATGTTATTATAGGACCGTTTTGTTTCATCGGCAGGGATGTAGAACTAAAATCAGGGTGCAGAGTAGAATCAAACGTTATCCTAAAGGGCAAGCTGAGTGTTGATGAAGATGTTAAAATATTTAGTTTTGCGGTTATCGGGTGCGAAGGTTCTCAAATAAAAGTTGGAACAAAAACACACATAAGAGAGTTTACTCAAATCGGAACTCAAAAAAGTGAAGATGAAAACAATAAAAAAATCTCTATCGGTGCAAATAACTTCATCATGGGTTATGTACAGATACTTTTTGGCGTAGAACTGGACGATTTTTGTATAGTTACGAATGCCGTTAGACTTTATGAAAATGTAAAATGCCACGAGAGGGTTATTATTGGCGGACTCAGCACAATAGAAGCAAATAACACGATTGGAACAGGAGTTATGATAGGCGGAGCATCTGTTGTAACGACTGATATACCGCCTTTTATGCTTGTAGAGGGCAACAAAGCGACTATAAAGGGACTAAATATTATCGGTCTTAGAAGAAGATTAGAGAACAAAGAAGATATTGAAGAGATTAAAGCGATTTACAAGAGGGTTTTAGGAAGCGGAGCGGATAAAGTCCTAGCTCAAGAGATTGCAGACAC